>CAMWOK010000006.1 GCA_947175845.1 uncultured Lachnospiraceae bacterium
ACGAGTGACGGGGGCGCGGAGTTGGGTATAAGAGTCATGGGCTGTGCTGTGAATGGTCCCGGGGAGGCGAGAGAGGCGGATATCGGGATTGCGGGAGGCATCGGGGAAGGGCTTCTCATCAGGAAGGGCGAGATTGTCAGGAAAGTGCCCGAGAGTGAACTGTTGAACACATTGAAGTGTGAGTTGGATCATTGGAAAGAGTGATGTGATAGCGATGGAAAAGAAATTTTTCGAGGCGTTTCCCAATCTCAGGCTCGACGGCGTGCAGCGGGATCTGTTTGAGCAGGTGGCGGTGGAGCGGATCACGGCAACCAGACGCAGGGATCTGCTGCGCATCTATATCCGAAGCGGGCGTCTGATCGAGAAAGAAGCGATCTATGCCGTGGAGAAAGAGATCAAAAAGCAGTTTTTTCCGCGGGACTATCTGATCGTCAAAATATATGAAAAATTCGTGCTCTCAGAGCAGTACAGCCCGGAAAAGCTGATGGAGCTGTACCGGGAGAGCATTCTCGCTGAGATCAAGGAATGCGACCATATGCTCTACACGATGTTCCGGCAGGCGGATGTAGTGTTTCCACAGGAAACGATCATGGAGCTTGTTCTCGAGGACAGCGTGATTGCAAAGTCCAAGGAGGATGAGCTGATTGGCATCCTGGATAAGGTTATGAACGAGCGCTGCGGTTTTCAGGTAACATTTCAGACTGCCTACAAGGAAGTGAAGGCAAGCCGGTACAAGGAGGATGATGAACTGCGCATTCGAAAGATTGTGGAGGGAATCAGCAGCCGCATTGGAGGTACTGTCAGAGGAAATGACGCGGTTGCCGCGTCGGAGGAGAATGTGCAGACTGCACCGGGCGCAACAGCGGGCGGCGGGACGGCTCCGAAACCGGGACAGACAGCCGCCTCGTCAGAGCGCAAGGCTGAGGCTTCCACTGCGGAGAGAAAGCCGCAGGAGAAGAAATCCTACGGCAGATTTGAGAAAGGCGGGGACAAGGGCTTCCAGAAACGGGCACTTCGGCGCTCGGACAATCCCAACATCATCTTCGGAAGGGATTTTGAGGACGAGAGCATCAACATTGAGGAAATCTGGGGCGAGATGGGAGAGGTCGTCATCCGCGGAAAGGTGCGTGCCCTGGAAACCCGCGAGATCAGAAATGAGAGAACGATCGTGAGCTTTGAGATGACAGACTTCACGGATACGATCAAGATTAAGATGTTTGTACATAACGAACAGCTTCCGGAGCTGACGGGAGATCTGAAAGTCGGTGCATTTGTGAAACTCAAAGGGGTCACGGTGAATGATACCTTTGACAGAGAACTTACAATCGGATCGGTTATCGGGGTGATGAAGATACCGGATTTCACGACGACGCGCATGGACAACAGCGCCAGAAAGCGTGTGGAACTGCACTGTCATACCAAGATGAGCGACATGGACGGTGTCTCTGATGTCAAGGATCTCATCAAGCGCGCGAAGAAGTGGGGCCACAAGGCGCTTGCCATAACAGACCACGGATGTGTGCAGGCGTTTCCCGACGCGAACCATGCCCTTGACCACGGGGATGAATTTAAGGTCATCTATGGCGTGGAGGGGTATCTGGTAGACGATCTGAAAGAGATCGTGACCAACGAGAAAGGGCAGACGCTGGATCAGACCTATGTGGTATTTGATATAGAGACAACCGGTTTTTCGCCTGTGACCAACCGCATAATTGAGATCGGCGCGGTGAAGGTGGAATGCGGGCAGATCACAGACCGGTTTTCTGCGTTTGTCAATCCCGAAGTGCCGATTCCATTTGAGATCGAAAAGCTGACAGGCATCAACGACAGCATGGTGATCGGCGCAGATACGATTGAGAAGGTGCTGCCTGAATTTCTGGAATTTGTGGGGGATGCGGCGCTTGTTGCGCACAATGCGAATTTTGATGTGGGATTTATCAGGGAAAATGCGAGGCGGCAGGGTATTGCGGTCGATTTTACCTATGTGGACACGGTCGGCATTGCGCGGATGCTGCTCACCGGGCAGGCAAAATACACGCTGGATGCCGTCGCGAAGACCTTGAAAATATCGCTTGAAAACCATCACCGTGCAGTCGACGACGCGGAGTGTACTGCTGAGATCTTTCTAAAATTTGCAGAGATGCTGCACGGGGATGACGTGGACACGCTTGCCCAGCTTAACGAGATGGGCAGGGCGAGCGTCGAGGCAGTCAGAAAGCTGCATTCTTTTCATATTATTATACTGGCAAAAAACCAGACAGGGCGCACAAATCTGTACAGGCTGATATCGGAGTCCCACCTGACTTATTTTTATAAGCGGCCATTGATTCCAAAGAGCCTGATTCTGAAATATCGGGAAGGGCTGATTCTCGGAAGCGCCTGCGAGGCGGGAGAACTGTTTCGGGCGCTGTTAGACGGCCAGGGCGAGGAGCAGATTGCGCGGATTGTAGAGTTTTATGACTATCTCGAGATACAGCCGATCGGCAACAATCGCTTCATGATTGAGTCCGAAAAGCTCAAGGATATCAATTCTGAGGAAGATCTGATCGCGCTCAACAAGAGGGTGGTCAAACTCGGGGAACAGTTCCGCAAGCCTGTGGTTGCCACCTGTGACGTGCATTTTCTGGACCCCGAGGACGAGGTTTACAGACGCATTATCATGACTGGCAAAGGGTTCAAGGACGCGGACGACCAGGCGCCGCTGTACCTGCGCACGACGGAGGAGATGCTGGATGAATTTTCTTACTATCTCGGAAGCGAGAAGGCGGAGGAGATTGTCATAACAAACACGAATCTGATCGCGGATATGTGTGACAGAATCGCGCCTGTCCGCCCGGACAAATGTCCTCCGGTCATCGAGAACAGTGACCAGCAGCTGACAGACATCTGCTACAGAAAGGCGCACGAGATGTACGGGGAAGAACTGCCCGATATTGTGGAGGCACGCCTGAAGCGGGAGTTGAACTCGATCATCAGCAACGGGTTTGCCGTGATGTACATTATTGCGCAGAAGCTTGTGTGGAAGTCGGTGGAGGACGGATATCTGGTCGGATCGCGCGGGTCCGTGGGATCCTCGTTTGTGGCGACCATGGCGGGGATCACGGAGGTGAATCCGTTGAGTCCGCACTATTACTGTAAAAACCGGCACTACAGTGATTTTTACTCGGAGGATGTCAGGAAGTTTGCGGGCATGGCAGGCTGCGATATGCCGGACAAGTTCTGTCCGGTCTGCGGGGAGAGGCTGACAAAGGACGGATTTGACATCCCGTTCGAGACGTTTCTTGGGTTTAAGGGAAACAAGGAGCCGGACATCGACCTGAATTTTTCGGGCGAGTACCAGAGCAAGGCGCACAAATACACGGAGGTGATCTTCGGGTACGGACAGACCTTCCGCGCAGGGACGATCGGCACGCTGGCGGACAAGACGGCGTTTGGATATGTCAAGAACTACTATGAGGAGCGCGGAAAGCACAAGCGCACCAGCGAGATCAACCGCATTGTGGAGGGGTGCGTGGGGGTGCGGCGCACCACAGGACAGCACCCGGGCGGCATTGTCGTGCTCCCGGTGGGGGAGGAGATCAATTCCTTCACGCCGGTGCAGCATCCTGCAAACGATATGACGACGGACACCGTCACCACGCACTTTGACTATCATTCCATAGATCACAACCTGCTCAAGCTTGATATCCTCGGGCACGACGATCCGACGATGATTCGTATGCTGCAGGATTTGACGGGGATCGACCCCACGACCATACCGCTCGACGACAAAGATGTGATGTCGCTTTTTCAGAATACGACAGCGCTCGGCATCACGCCGGAGGATATCGGCGGGTGTAAGCTTGGCTGCCTTGGCATCCCGGAGTTTGGAACGGATTTTGCGATGCAGATGGTCATCGACGCACAGCCCAAATATTTTTCGGATCTCGTCCGGATTTCGGGGCTGTCACACGGGACGGACGTGTGGCTGGGCAATGCGCAGACGCTGATCCAGGAGGGAAAGGCGACGATCTCGACGGCAATCTGTACGCGCGACGACATCATGACGTACTTGATTGGAATGGGGCTTGACTCGGAGGAGTCTTTCAAGATTATGGAGGCGGTGCGCAAGGGCACGGTCGCAAAAGGAAAGTGCGGCAATTGGGGCGAGTGGAAGCAGGACATGCTCGACCACAATGTGCCGGACTGGTATGTGTGGTCGTGCGAGAAGATACAGTACATGTTTCCAAAGGCGCACGCGGCGGCATACGTCATGATGGGATGGCGCATCGCGTACTGCAAAATCAACTACCCGCTTGCGTACTACTGTGCATTCTTCAGCATCAGGGCATCGGCGTTCTCGTACGAGAGCATGTGTCTTGGGCGGGAGCATCTCGAGCGTGTCATGGCGGAGTACAGAAAGCGCGGCGACAGCCTGTCCAACAAGGAGCAGGACGCATTGAAGGATATGCGCATTGTCCAGGAGATGTACGCGAGAGGATTTGAGTTTGAGCCGCTGGACATCTTCAGGGCACACTCGAGAAACTTTCAGATTGTCAATGACCGGGTGATGCCGTCGCTGAGCAGCATCGAGGGACTTGGCGAGAAGGCGGCGGACGCGATCATGGAGGCGGCAAAGGACGGGCCGTTTTTGTCAAAGGATGATTTCAGGAGCAGGACAAAGGTGTCCAAAACAGTCATTGATCTGATGGCGGACCTGGGGCTTCTGGGCGATATTCCAGAGTCAAATCAGATCAGCCTGTTCGATCTGGTTGGGTAACAGTATGTGAAACAGGACATTAAAGTGGAGAAATTTCTTAAAAAAATGGAAATATTTTCCACTTTTTTTGTGTCCGGCAAGGGCGTGTGGGGCGGTCAAAGTATACTATATATAGGCTTTCAGAGGAGATATAACCAATTTTAACACAATATGAAGTTGTCCAGATACATAAGTTCTGCTTGTTATTTTGTTCGATTTCATGTAAAATGAAATCAAAGTGGTGGAAAGTGGAACCAAGTGGTACGAAGTGGCGGTGATTGGATGTTCATGGGCGAATACAATCATACAATTGACGCGAAGGGCAGGCTGATTATCCCCTCGAAGTTCCGCGAAGTATTAGGAGACGATTTCGTGGTGACAAAGGGACTTGATGGCTGTCTGTTTGTGTACGATAACACCGAGTGGTCCGCTTTTGAAGAAAAGCTCAAAGCTTTACCGCTTATGAACAAAGAATCTCGAAAATTTGTCCGCTTCTTTCTCGCAGGCGCAGCCGGCGTGGAGGTGGACAAGCAGGGAAGAATACTGATACCGTCTGTGTTGAGGGAGTTTGCAGCGCTGGATAAGGACGTCGTTCTGGCGGGGGTAGGAGGACGCATCGAGATCTGGAGCAGGACTCGGTGGGAGGAAACTTCGAAGTACGATGATATGGATGATATCGCAGAACATATGTCTGAGCTGGGATTGATGATTTGAGAACGGCAGGGCGGAGAAACTGGAGCAGATTCCTGAAACTCTCAGAAAGGAAGCGGTAATATGGAGATGGAATTTAGGCATGCATCAGTATTGCTTGATGAAACAATTGAGGCACTGAACGTAAAACCGGACGGGGTTTATCTCGATGGGACCCTGGGCGGCGGTGGACATGCCTTTGCGGTATGTGAGAGACTGAGTGAGAAAGGGCGCTTTTATGGCATAGATCAGGATGCAGCGGCCATAGAGGCGGCCGGGAGACGTCTGGAAAAATTTGGAGACAGGGCAGCGGTTATACGGGACAATTACTGCAATGCGCGGGAGGCGCTCCGGGGGAGGGGCGTGGAGTACGTGGACGGGATTGTCCTTGACCTGGGGGTATCCTCGTATCAGCTTGACACGATCGAGCGCGGCTTTACATACAAGTATGACACGCCGCTTGACATGCGCATGGACCAGAGGCAGAAGCTGACAGCGCGGGATATCGTGAACGGTTACGACGAGCAGTCACTGTACCATGTCATACGGGATTACGGCGAGGACCAGTTTGCCAAAAATATAGCAAAACACATTGTGCAGGCGAGACAGAAGGCGCCGATTGAGACGACCTTTGCGCTGAACGAGATCATCAAAGCGGCGATACCAGCCAAGATGCGGGCGGCGGGCGGCCATCCGTCGAAGAGGACGTTTCAGGCGATCCGCATCGAGTGCAATCATGAGCTTGACGTGCTCAGAGACTCCCTTGAGGATATGATTCAGCTGTTAAATGCGCAGGGAAGGCTGTGCATCATCACGTTTCACTCGCTGGAGGACAGGATTGTGAAAAACTTTTTCAGGCAGATGGAAAATCCCTGTACCTGTCCGCCGGAGTTTCCGGTCTGTGTCTGTGGAAAAATACCATATGGAAGAGTGATATCGCGGAAACCGATCCTGCCTTCGCCAAAGGAGCAGGAGGCCAATCCGCGGTCAAAGAGTGCGAAACTGAGAGTTTTTGAGAGAATATAATCTTTTTGAAGGGAGAGCAGTTTGCTCAAAGCTGAGTAGTTAGGAGGAACCTTGAGAATGAGACATGCCACTTCAGCAGCAGGTACAAGTAGACAAAACGCAGGGAGCCGCAGCAGGGGCAGTCATAATGGCAGCCGTCGAAATACAAATCAGAACTATGAATATATAGAAGGAAGTGCAGTCAGAAAACTGCAGGCCGCGGACGGGCGGCGGGAGAGTGAGCGGCAGAGGCCGCAGGCACATTCTGTGCGGAGAACCAAGATAAAGGCAGTTCCCATGAATAAGGGATATATCGCGGTGGCAGCCGTGGCGTTTCTGGTTGTGTGCTGTGTGCTTATCGGCTATGTTGACCTGCAGTCCGATATCACCAATCACATCTCGAATATCTCGAGGCTGGAGAGCCAGCTCAATGAGATGAAACTTGCAAATGACGAGACCTACACAAAGATTATGAGCAGTATTGACCTCGAGGAGATCAAGCGCATTGCGGTCAATGAGCTTGGTATGAAGTACGCGAAGGAAGGACAGGTTATCCAGTACACTGGCGAGGGAAATGACTATGTGCGCCAGTATGGACAGGTACCAGAATAGAGCAGTATCAATACAGGGTGATTTGATGGCAGATAGAAGCAGGAGTAAAAACAGCTACCGCAGCCGCAGCACTGCCAGAGTTGACAGAAAAAAGAGGCGGCAGCAGAGGGCAAGTTTAAACAAAATAAAAACGCTGAAGCTGGCAGTGATGATGGTAATCATTCTGCTGGCTTTTGCGGGGTTGGGCGGACGGCTGTACATACTCGCCAGGGATAATCAGAATAATTACCAGAAAAAAATTTTGTCCCAGCAGCGTTATGATTCCAAGACACTGCCGTTTAAGAGAGGAAGCATCCTCGATGCGAACGGGACGATCCTCGCGGCGAGCGAGAAGGTTTACAATGTGATTCTTGACTGCAAGGTCATGCTGTCGGACGAGAAGAGCCAGGACCCGACACTGGCGGCACTCGCGGAGTGTTTTGGGCTTGATCTGGCAGAGCTGAGGAAGTTTGTGAGTGAGAATCCCAATTCCCAGTACCGCGTGCTGAAGCGGAGAATTACATATGATGAGATGAGCCCTTTTCTCGAACGGAAGAATACGCACAACACGGAGGCGGGGAAAAAGGGAAATGAGGAGATGGGCACGATCAACGGCGTGTGGTTTGAGGAGGAGTACATCAGGCGATATCCCAACAACACGCTGGCGTGTGACGTGATTGGCTTTACAGGAACCGATAACAACGGGACCTATGGATTAGAGGAGTACTACAATGACATACTCAACGGAACGAATGGAAGGGAGTATGGATATCTGAATGATGATGCGGCGCTTGAGCGCAAGACAGTGGCCGCAGTGGACGGAAGTACGCTCGTGAGCACGATCGATGCGAACATACAGGCGATCTGTGAGAAATATATCAAACAGTTCAACGAAGAGCACTTAAATGAAGTGCGGGAGGGCCCCGGTGCATACAACATCGCTGTGATCATACAGGACTGCAACAACGGTGATATTAAGGCGATGGCGAGTTATCCCGATTTTGACCTCAACAACCCGAAGGATCTGACAGGCTACTACACAGACGAACAGATCGCACAGATGGAGGAAGATGAAACCTACTATGACGCATTGAATGCGCTCTGGAAAAATTTCTGCATCTCGGATACCTATGAGCCGGGCTCCACTGCGAAAGCGCTCACACTGGCAGCAGGGATTGAGACGGGCAGAATTATCGGAAACGAATCGTATGAGTGCGGCGGTTTTCTTGAGATAGCAGATCGGAAGATCAATTGTAACGTCACGAGGGGGCATGGGACGCTCGATGTCAGCGGCTCTCTGGAACAGTCCTGCAATGTGGCATTTATGAAGATGGGCGAGGCGATCGGTGTCAGGAACATGGTGCAGTTCGAGCAGATCTTCAATATCGGTTTAAAGACTAACATCGACCTTGCGGGCGAGGCGAGGACGGCTTCCCTGGTGTTTACCGAGAACTCCATGGGTCCTACAGAGCTTGCGACTGCCTCGTTTGGCCAGGGCTACAATGTCACGATGATCGAGATGGTGGCAGCTTTTTCTTCCGTTATCAATGGCGGGTATTACTATGAGCCGCACATGGTGAAAAAGATCACGAACGCAAACGGTGATACCATCAAAAATATAGAGCCCAGGGTGTTAAAACAGACGATCTCCTCCACGACATCTGAGATGCTGCGCCAGTACCTCTACGCCTCCGTTGCTGAGGGAACCGGAAAGTCGGCGCGCCCCGCGGGGTACGCGATCGGCGGCAAGACAGGTACTGCGGAGATGGTACCGCGCGACAAGACAAATTATGTGGTCTCGTTTATCGGATTTGCGCCGGCAGATGACCCGCAGATTGTCATATACTGTGTGGTTGACAGACCGAATGTTGCAAGCCAGCCGCATGCGACCTACGCGACAGGCATCGTCAAGAATATTCTGACAGAAGTGCTGCCGTATATGCATATTGCCAGGACGGAGGAGATGACGATTGCGGAGCAGGAGGAAGTGGACAATATCCTTGGCAATATCGTGCAGAGCGACCCGGCACAGGGCGAGGACGGCGAAAATGGAGAAAATGGAGAAAACGGAGAGGGCGCAGAAGCCGGCTCTGAAGGAGAAAACAACACTGGCGGCGCAGCCGGTGAAGGGCAGAGCGGCAATGGACCGCTGTACGTGATTGATCCCGATACGGGAGAACTCATCGATCCTGTGACCGGCGAGAAGGCACAGATGGACTACGGCATGGAGGACGAGCCTCCTGAGGAAGGAAACGGCACGCCTTCCGCGGGGGATGTGCAGCAATAGCATATATGAGGCCCTGTGTTCATAAAATAGAAGCAATATAGATTTTATGATGACAGAGGGCGGAGATGGCAATCAAAAACAATGCTGGAAGACGCAATATGACCGTGCAGAAAAAAAAGACATTTGTTCTGTGCATCCTGTCAGTGTTGACCCTATTGCTGCTGTGTGTGCGTGTGGGATACCTGATGATATTCCGCTCGGAGTACTACACACAGCTTGCGACGCAGCTGCACGAGCGCGAGCGCGATATCAAGGCCGCGCGGGGCAGGATTATCGACGCGACAGGAACTGTTCTGGCAGATAACAAGACAGTGTGCACCATATCGGTCATTCACAGTCAGGTGGAGGATCCGGAGGAAGTGATCGCTATGCTTTGCCGGGAGCTGGGGCTGTCGGAGGAGTATGTGCGAAAGCGCGTGGAGAAATACAGTGCGCGGGAGCGCATCAAGAGCAATGTGGAGAAAGAGATCGGCGACAGGATACGAAACTACAACATGGCAGGGGTGAAGGTGGATGAGGACTATAAACGTTATTATCCGTATGACGATCTGGCATCGAAGGTGTTAGGTTTCACAGGCGGTGACAATCAGGGCATCATTGGCCTGGAGGTTGTCTACGAGGAATATCTGACAGGCAAAAAAGGACAGATACTGACGCTGACGGACGCCAAGGGAATCGAGCTTGACGGCATGGGGGAGCGCAGAAAAGAACCGGAGGCCGGAAAGGATCTCTACATCAGCCTCGACATGAACATACAGCGGTATGCGATGCAGCTTGCCAAACAGGCGTACGAAACCAAACAGGCGGCAGGGGTGTCGATCATTGTCATGAATGTCAACAGCGGAGAGATTCTTGCGATGGTGGATGTGCCGGAGTTCAATCTCAATGACCCGTACACCCTGATTGAGGAGTTTCAGGTGCAGACAGTGCAGCAGGAAACCACACAGGAGGGGCAGACCGAGACAAAGCAGGAGAGCAAACAGGATCTGCTGAACAAAATGTGGAGAAACGGCTGTATTAATGATACCTATGAACCTGGTTCTATCTTTAAGACGATAACGGCTGCGGCGGGACTTGAGAGCGGTGCGGTGCGCCTAGAGGACAATTTTTCCTGTCCGGGCTTTATCATAGTGGATGACCGCAGAATCCGCTGTCACAAGATTGCGGGGCATGGGGCCGAGGACTTCACCCACGCGGTGATGAACTCCTGCAATCCGGTGTTCATCACGGTTGGCCTGCGGATCGGCGTGGAGCGTTACTATGAATATTTTACAAAGTTTGGCCTGCGGCAGAAGACGGGGATCGATCTGCCGGGCGAGGCGGGGACCATCATGCACCAGCCGGACAAAATCGGAGAGGTGGAGCTTGCAACCATCTCGTTTGGGCAGTCCTTTCAGCTCACGCCTATCCGGCTGATGACGACAGTTGCGGGGCTGGTCAACGGCGGAAAGCTGGTGACGCCGCATTTTGGCGTGAAGGCGGTGAGCGCGGACGGCACATCCGTAGACGAGTTTGTGTATCCGGTGTCAGAGGGAATCGTGTCGGAGGATACCACCGAGAAATTAAAGTATGTGCTCGAGCAGGTTGTGGAGAATGGCGGCGGCAAAAATGGCTATGTGGAAGGGTTCCGGATCGGGGGCAAGACGGCCACGAGCGAGACACTTCCCAGAGGACATGGCAGATATATCGCTTCCTTTCTGGGATTTGCGCCGGCGGACGACCCGAAGGTGATGGCGATCGCCATCATCGACACGCCGCAGGGAACTTACTATGGCGGACAGATCGCAGCGCCTGTTGTGCGGCAGCTGTTTGAGAACATACTGCCGTATCTGGAGGAGATTGGCTATCAGTAGTGCCACAGGGAAAGGATATAAAAGGGTGTAGGTAAAATCATGATTGAAGTGAAGGATAAGAGAGTGATTGTTGTCGGTACTGGCAAGAGCGGAATCGGCTCAGCAGTACTTCTGGAGAAAAACGGTGCAGTGCCAGTCATTTACGATGGAAATGAGCAGACAGACACAGGTGCAGTCAGGGCGCAGCTTTGTGAAAAACTCGGCTGTGACACGCGTGCAAAGATTTATACCGGCGCGTTTCCCCGGGAAATAACAGCTGGTATTGAACTGGCTGTGCTAAGCCCGGGGGTTCCGGTTGATGCGGAGTTTGTGGTTTATATGAAGGAGCAGGGGATTCACATATGGGGGGAGGTGGAGCTTGCGTATCACTTTGCCAGGGGAAGGGTACTTGCGATTACCGGGACGAACGGCAAGACGACGACGACTTCTCTGGTGGGGCAGATTATGCAGGAGTACTTTGACAGCGTGTACATTGTCGGGAATATAGGCAATCCGTACACGGACGCGGCGCCCCTCATGCGTGAGGACACCGTCTCGGTCGCGGAGATTTCCAGTTTTCAGCTCGAGACGATAGAGGACTTTCACCCGCAGGTGTCAGCCATATTGAACATCACGCCCGATCATCTCAACCGCCATCACACGATGGAGAACTACGCGGCGGCGAAGGAGGCAGTGACGATGAACCAGACGAAGGAGGACTTCTGTATTCTGAACTATGAGAACGACTACACGAGGGCGTTCGGCTGCAGATGTCCTGCCAGTGTCGTGTATTTCTCATCGGCGCAGAAACTCGAAGATGGCCTTTACTATGAGGGGGACGAGATTTTTCTGGCTAGGCACGGCGTGTCACAGCGTCTGCTGAATGTGAAGACGGACATGAACCTTGTCGGAGTCTGCAATATCGAAAATGTCATGGCAGCCATCGGCGTCAGCATGTGTGCGGGCGTGCCGATGAATCATATACTTGACACTGTAAAGCGCTTTGTGGCGGTGGAGCACAGGATTGAGTATGTGGCGGTCAAACGGGGTGTCGTGTACTACAACGACTCCAAGGCTACCAACACGGACGCGGCGATACAGGGAATCAGGGCGATGGACAGACCGACAGTGCTGATCGGCGGCGGATATGACAAGGGAAGCACTTACGACGACTGGATACGCAGTTTTGACGGCAAGGTGAAGAAACTGGTACTGATAGGACAGACGCGCGAGAAGATAGCGGAGTGCGCAGTAAACTGCGGGTTTGATCAGCGGGATATCCTGTTTGCAGACACGTTTGACGAGGCACTTGAAACGTGTGTTCGAGAATCTGAAGCAGGGGATGCAGTGCTTCTGTCACCCGCCTGCGCAAGCTGGGGAATGTTTCCCAATTACGAGGTGCGGGGCTGCCAGTTCAAGGCGTATGTAAAGGGTATAAAGGAGTGATAACGTGGCAAGACAGGCAGTGAAATTCCGGAGCAGCAAACATAATATGGATTATGTTCTTCTGACAGTGGTGCTGTTTCTGGTTGGTTTTGGCCTTTTGATGATTTACTCTGTCAGCTCCTACGAGGCGGGAATAGAGCATAACGACTCAGCATTTTTCCTGAAAAATCAGGCACAGAATACGGTTGTGGGGTTTGTGGCGCTGTTTATCATGATCAAATTCCCATACAAGGAGCTGCAAAGATTTGATGTTCTGGCAATGATCGTGTCCGCTGTGCTGATCGTGCTGGTCAAGTCCCCGCTCGGAATCACCAGAAACGGTGCGAGCCGCTGGATCAATGTGGGGATCACATCATTCCAGCCTGCGGAGGTCGCAAAGATCGGAGTGATCATCTATCTGGCGAGCATCATCCAGAGGCTGGAGACACTGGGGAGAAATATTATCCGGACACCCAAAGGACTCGCCATTGTCATGGTGCCGCCCACGATCATCGCAGGGCTTGTCTATTTGCTGACCAGCAACTTAAGTTCCGCGATTATCATCATGGGAATCGCAGTTGCCATGGTTTTTGTGGCAGTCCCGGACTACAAGTGGTTCGTGGTGATCGGTGTGACGGGTGTAGCGGCGGTCACGGCGCTGGTGGCGTATGTGGCAAACACGGATATGTCCAGCTCGAACTTCCGTATGGGGCGCATCATGGCGTGGCTTCACCCGGAGGCGTACAGCACGGATAAGGCGTTCCAAACACTGCAGGCGCTGTACGCCATAGGCTCCGGCGGCATCTGGGGAAAAGGGCTTGGTCAGAGTATGCAGAAGCGGGGATTTCTGCCGGAGGCGCAGAATGACATGATTTTCTCGATTATCTGCGAGGAGCTGGGACTGTTTGGCGCGCTGGCGATCATCATACTTTTCGTGGTGCTGATCTGGAGCTGTATGGTCATTGCAAACAAGACCGTCGACCGCTTCGGCTCACTGCTTGTGGTGGGGGTGATGGCGCACTACGCCATACAGGTGATATTGAACATCGCGGTTGTGACAAACACGATTCCAAACACCGGAATCACGCTGCCGTTTATCAGTTACGGCGGCACCTCGACACTGTTTCTGCTGACAGAGATAGGAATTGTGCTCAATGTGAGTAAAAACTGTCGTTGAATGTGGATAAATAAGCATTTTTCATCTGTGTGCGCATATAATATTATGATTGATATGGTTATGTGGTGAAACCTATGGCCCATTTTGACAGAAATGACGTGTCTATACGGATGGAGGGAAAGAAGCCGCTCGGCGGCAGAATATGGATACAGGGATCAAAAAATGCGGCGCTCCCGGTGCTGGCAGCGTGCATGTTAATACCGGGAACGTGTGTGCTGCGCGGCTGTCCAGCCATCACAGATATCGAATGTATGTGCAGCCTGCTCAAAAGCACCGGGGCGGCAGTGACTGTCGTGGACGGGGACAGAATCGAGATTGACACGCGCAGTGTGCGGGAGCACAGGCTGCCGGAGAAACATGTCTGTGCCATGCGCTCGTCCGTGATCATGATGGGAGCGATGCTCGGGCGGCTCGGGGAGGTCTGTGTCAACTATCCCGGCGGCTGCGTGATCGGTGACAGACCGATCGATCTGCATCTGTATGGTCTGGAAAAACTCGGCGCACAGATCTGGACAGAGGGGAACCACATTCGTGCGTACGCCGACGAGCTCAAAGGTGCGGTGATTCACTTTCCGTTCTCCAGTGTGGGGGCGACACAGAATGTCATCCTTGCGGCGGTGACGGCGCGCGGGACGACAGTCATCAACAATGCGGCAAAGGAGCCGGAGATCGTCGAGCTGTGCAGGTTTCTGAATCTTGCGGGCGCCGATATAGACTACGCGGGAACGCTGTTGAAATCCGGCAGAATTGTGATACACGGCGTGGAGCTTTCCCGGCTGCACGGAATCACGTACAATGTCATCGCCGACCGGATCGTCGCGGGAACCTATCTGTTTGCAGCGCTGGCGGCAGGCGGGGAGGTCGCACTGGAAAATGTTCCCATAGGACAACTGGACAGTATCTGTGATACGATAAGGGGGATGGGGGCTGTGATTGATTCCGACGGCAGCAGTCTGACAGTCAATGCGTGTGACCGCGACCGCATAGTCAACCTTCCATACATAGAGACGGATGTATATCCTGATTTTCCGACAGACCTGCAGTCACCGCTGCTCGCGGCTGCGTGCGTGGCCAGAGGAAAGCTTGCGGTCAGGGAGCGCATATTCTCGAGCAGGTTTCGGATTGTGGAGGAGTTGCAGCGGATGGGAGCAGACATCGCGGTGGAGGGAGACACTGCTGTTGTGACAGGGGGCAGGGAGCTAGAAGGCCGGACGGTCATAGCGCGGGAACTCAGAGGCGGCGCGGCGCTTGTCATAGCCGGACTGTGCGCATCAGGCATCACGACAGTGGCTGATTCCGGCTATATCAGAAGAGGATATCAGGATATCGTGGGGGATTTTGCCGGACTGGGGGCACGCATCAGCTATGTGGACTGACAGGGCACAGATATGAGGAAAAAACAGTATGGGCAGATGGTCAGATAAGGAAATGGATAAACAAGTCAATACGACGGCAGAAATGCCGGACATCAAAATTAAGACGCGCATTATCATCGCGCTGGGAGCGGTAAACATATTTCTCGTGGTGCTGTATCTGGGGCTGACGCACTTTGCGGTCAAAAATGTCCAGGTGGACGGCAATAAGCATTATTCGGCAGATGAGATCAAGGCGATGGTGATGACCGGCTATCTGGGCGACAATTCGCTCTATCTGTCTCTGAAGTACAGGAATAAGGGATTTGAGGATGTGCCCTTTGTGGAGAGGATGGATGTTGTGGTCCAGTCAAACGACACCATCCGCATCAATGTGTACGAGAAGGCGCTTGCCGGGTATGTGCAGTATCTTGGCAGGTATATGTATTTTGACAACAAGGGCGTTGTGGTGGAGGCGTCCAAGGTTATGACGAAAGGGATTCCGCAGGTGACGGGGCTTAGTTTCGACCATGTGGTGGTCCACGAAAAGCTTCCTGTGGAGAATGAGCAGATTTTTCAGAATATTTTGACGATCACGAAACTTCTCAACAAATATAACGTCCTGTGTGACAGGATACAGTTCGACAAGAACTATAATGTGACGCTGGGTTACGGCGAGGTAAAGGTCAATATCGGCGCGTTGGAGAACCTCGATGAAAAGCTGATGCAGCTTCCGCAGATTCTGCCGTCGCTGGCGGGGGAGAAGGGAACACTTGATTTGCAAAACTATACGGCGGACCGAAAAAGCGTTACTTTTGAGAAGGGAAAATAAAGTTTCCTCACAAATTAGATAAGAAAAGTAAAAAATAGGTTGATTAATTGCTAAAAAAATTATATGATAAGTTAGATGGAATTTAATAGGAATTATGAAGGAGGAAGGAAACTTGCTCGAGATTAGATCAAATGAAACAGATGCAGCAGCAAGGATAATAGTAGTAGGTGTGGGCGGCGCTGGCAACAATGCTGTCAACCGAATGATAGATGAGACGATTACAGGTGTTGAATTTATAGGTGTCAATACAGATAAACAGGCACTCCAGCTCTGCAAGGCGCCAAAGCTTCTGCAGATCGGTGAGAAGCTGACCAAGGGACTTGGCGCAGGCGCAAAGCCCGAGGTGGGTGAGAAGGCGGCTGAGGAGAGTTCAGAGGATATCAAAGAAGCCCTGAAAGGGGCGGATATGGTGTTTGTCACCTGCGGGATGGGCGGCGGCACCGGAACTGGCGCCGCGCCCATCGTGGCGGCGATCGCCAAGGAGATGGGGATTCTCACCGTCGGCGTTGTCACAAAGCCGTTTAAGTTTGAGGCGCGCACGCGCATGACGAACGCGCTCACCGGGATCGAGAAACTCAAGGAGCACGTCGACACACTGATTGTCATTCCCAATGACAAGCTGCTTGAGATTGTCGACAGGCGGACAACCATGCCAGATGCGCTGAAGAAGGCTGACGAGGTGCTGCAGCAGTCTGTCCAGGGCATCACGGACCTGATCAATGTGCCCTCTGTCATCAATCTGGACTTTGCGGATGTGCAGACAGTTATGAAGGAAAAGGGTATCGCGCACATCGGTATCGGATATGGCAAGGGCGAGGACAAGGCGGCGGATGCGATCAAGATGGCAGTCGAGTCACCGCTTCTTGAGACGACCCTCAAGGGTGCGACGGATGTCATCCTCAATATCTCCGGAGACATCTCTATCTTTGACGCGAATGACGCGGCGGGATATGTGCAGCAGCTTGCGGGTGAGGACATCAACGTTATCTTCGGCGCGATGTACAATGAGGATATGACAGATTCCTGCACGGTCACAGTCATTGCGACGGGCATCGTTGAGTCTCCGCAGAACGGGTCACTCAACAACAGAGGCAGGATAAACAGCGGTTTCTCAGTGAAGCCCAACAATATCCCCAACGCACCGCAGAGGCCCAGACCACAGGCGCCAGCCGGCGTCAATGTGATGCAGCCGGGTGGACAGGCTCCCCAGGCAGCGCCGCAGCCCAGGCCGAACAGCGGCATCAAGCCTCCGTCTGATCTGAGAAGCAATGTCAAGGAGCAGACGCTGAACATACCGAGTTTCTTAAAGAGATGAAACTGCACGCACAAAAAGTCGAAAAATAAACATACTTTGGTTCCATGCTTTGACAAAAAGCATGGAACCTTTTTTGTATAATCTTTTTAGAGCGTGTCTGACAGATGCTTTCCGGCGGAAAGAATTTTTCGGATACGCTTTGGGATAAGGACGGAGGTGATACGAATTTATGAAGTATACATTGATGTTTTTCTGGCACAGAATGTATTGATGGATGTGCAGCTTTTGATTTTGACATTGCTGCTTCTGAGAGAGAAAATAGTGGTTTTGAGACTGTTGGCTGCATCGTTGACTGGCGGAGCGGGCGCACTGCTGATCCTGATGTCGGGAGTCGGGTACGGCATCACATATATTCTGATGGTGCTTGTTCTGGACGCAGTGATGCTTTTCATATGTATCCGGCAGCCCATAAGACAAGGAAAGACTTTTCAGAGGCTTGCCCTGGGCATCATATATCTGCACGGTATGGTGTTTGCCTACGGAAAGCTCATGGAATGCGCGCGCAGACTTGCGGGTGAGCGGCTGGCACAGTTTATCGTGACAGCGGTGATTGCAGGCATTGTAATATTTATGCTTGCCTGCCGCAGCCTGATGCAGCCAAGGCACATATATGAGGTTGTCCTGACAGAAGAGGGGGAGAATGCTGTGTACAGGGCACTGCTGGACACAGGAAATTTTCTGACAGATCCGGTGACGGGAAAGCCGGTGTCTGTCGTGGAGGAGACAGAACAGGTGAAAGGATGGCTGGACAGATATCCGCAGAAATATAAGATCATTCCTTATCAGAGTGTCGGAAGAGAGCACGGGATTCTGGAAGGGCTTGTGGTGGACCAGCTGACAATTCAAAGGGAAAAGGAACAGGTGGTAGAGAGAGGGGCGGTCATAGCACTCTACAGAGGCAAACTGTCGAAGGACGGGGCCTTTCAGATGATATTGAACCATAGCCTGATGAAGTGTTAGGAACTGTGCAGGAGGATGGAGGATAACGATGATCATAAAGCTGTATCTGCCGGGGAAAATGAGGCTGACCCTGGGAAAAAATAAAAATAAGAATGAGACAGGAAACGAAATTCACTATATTGGAGGGTCCGAGGTGCTGCCGCCCCCGCTGGAAGGCGAGGAGGAAAACCAGGCGATCAACGGGCTGGAGACGGAACATGCAAACGAGGCGAGAGCGCTTTTGATTGAACACAATCTGAGGCTTGTCGTCTATATTGCCAAGAAATTTGACAATACCGGCGTGGGCGTCGAGGATCTGATCTCCATCGGCACAATCGGGCTGATCAAGGCGATCAACACGTTCAACCGCGGCAAGAACATCAAGCTTGCAACCTATGCGTCGCGGTGCATCGAGAACGAGATACTGATGTACCTGAGAAGAAATAACAAGACAAAGCTTGAGGTGTCGATCGACGAGCCGCTGAACGTGGACTGGGACGGCAATGAACTGCTCCTGTCAGATATCCTCGGGACGGACGAGGATGTGATATATAAGGATCTGGAGACGGAGGTGGAACGCAGTCAGCTAAAGCGCGCGATCTCCAAGCTCGGGGAGCGCGAGCGGACAATCATCATGCTGCGGTTTGGGCTGAACAATCCGGATGATATGGAGATGACACAGAAGGAAGTGGCCGATTATCTGGGGATCTCGCAGTCCTATATATCCCGCCTTGAGAAGAAGATCATGAAACGGCTCAAGAAAGAGATGGCAAGCTAAAAATCACATATACAGACGTATTTACACCTTCTTACATATGCTCATGCAGACAGAATCTGTACAGGCATACAAAAAACAGGGAGCAATATAAGGAGGATTCAAATATGGCACTTGGAAAGGTTGAAATCTGCGGTGTGAATACGTCAAAGCTGCCCGTGCTCAAAAATGAGGAGAAGCAGGCGCTTTTTGCAAAGATAGAACAGGGAGATATGCAGGCGAGAGAGGAGTACATCAGAGGAAATCTCAGGCTGGTTTTAAGTGTTATCAAGCGTTTTTCACAGTCCAATGAGAATGTGGATGATCTGTTTCAGATCGGCTGTATCGGGCTGATCAAGGCCATCGACAACTTTGATTCCAGCCTGGATGTAAAATTTTCAACTTATGCGGTTCCCATGATCATCGGGGAGATCCGGAGATTTCTGAGGGACTCGAGCAATCCGATCCGCGTGAGCCGTTCGCTCAAGGATACAGCATATAAGGCGATCTACGCAAAGGAGAGCCTGACAAAGAAAAATCTGCGCGAGCCGACGATCATGGAGATCTCGGAGGAGATCGGCATTCCGAAGGAGGACATTGTGTACGCGCTCGACGCGATCCAAAATCCGATGAGTCTGTACGAACCGGTCTACACAGAGGGGGGAGACACCCTCTACGTGATGGACCAGATCAGCGACAAGAAGTGCAAGGAGGACAACTGGGTTGAGAATATTTCTCTGAGCGAGGCGATGAAGCGGCTGGACGAGCGGGAAAACGAGATCATCAACCTGCGCTTTTTCGAGGGAAAGACGCAGATGGAAGTGGCGGAATATATTGGGATCTCACAGGCTCAGGTGTCCAGACTGGAAAAAAATGCTCTGCGCACAATGAAAAAATATCTGGCATTTTGACGGTTTTTTTGTCAAATCATGAAAAAAATTTCTGACAGACAATATATACTATTGACTTAATCGTGGAAACAATTTAAAATAGAGATTAAGCAGTTGAGGTTACTAGAAAGAGCGGAATAGTTTCCTTGACGGAATGTTAATAGAATATTGTGTGAAAGGATGTTACTTATGAGTGAACAAAACAATTTAGGCAGTAGGTTTAGCATTAAGTGGCTGGTGATATCATTGGTATCCCTGCCGATGATGCTGGCATGTATAGTCATTGTTACAGTGTCAACCCTGACGCTGAAACAGGGTATGGAGTCCGAGACATTCAAAACGCTGAAAGCCCTGGCAACAGGTACGCTGCTTGCGCTGGACGGGGTGTCTTCCGGAAATTATTCCATGCAGGGCGACGATCTGTACAAGGGTGAGGTGAACCTTTCGCAGGAACTGGGCGAGCTGGTCGATCAGTATGCGATTTCAAATGATGGCGAGATCACCCTGTTTTTCGGAGATGTGAGGCGTGCGACCACGATCAAGGACGCACAGGGCAACCCGATTGTGGGTACCAAGGCGGATCCCAGGGTCATCTCAGAGGTTTTAAATGGCGGAAAGGAATTTTCCAGAAGCGATTTTGAGATCAATGGCGCGCTTTACTATGGTTATTATGTTCCCGTGAAGGACAACACGAACCAGATTGTCGGCATGGTATGTGCAACCAAGGAACGGGAGACAATCAGAGATTACATTTTTAAAAGAGAAATTTTTATTGTCGGCATAGCGATCGTGATCTACATTGTCTGCATTTTCTTTGCGACAGTGGTGACAAGGAAGAAGATTCAGAGTCCGCTTACGTATCTCTCTGATGTTGCAAGAAAGATGGCGAGGGGTGACATCAACATTCACCTTGAAAAGACGTCTAATGACGAGTTTGGCGACTTGGTTGACGATTTTAAGATGATGATAAAGACGATCGGAGATCAGGTTCATATCACAGAGCAGGTTGCGGAGGGTGATCTGACCGCGACTTACAAGAAGGCGAGCGAGGACGACGCACTCGGAACGGCGATTGTGAAGATGCTGCGCGACAACAACAGAAATCTTTCCACGATACGTGATGCGGCTGCGAGAATGACGTCCGGGGCAAACGAGGTTGCAAGTGCGAGCAACTCCCTTGCGCAGGGTACTACGCAGCAGGCGAGCGCCATCGAGGAGATTACCGTCTCCATCGAGGAGATCGCAAACGGTGCGAAGGTCAATGCCGATGATGCAAACAGGGCAAATGAGCTTGTTCAGAATACAAAGGACGGTGCTATCCGCGGAAATGATCAGATGAAGCAGATGATTGCGGCAATGCAGGATATCAATGAGTCTTCCGAGAACATTTCCAAGATTATGAAGGTCATTGACGATATTTCTTTCCAGACGAACATCCTTGCGCTGAACGCATCTGTCGAGGCGGCGAGAGCCGGAGTACATGGCAAGGGGTTTGCCGTTGTGGCAGACGAAGTCAGAAGTCTGGCAAACAAGTCAGCTGAGGCTGCAAAGGATTCCGCTGTGATGATTGAGGATTCCATCAAGAAGGTGGAGGTCGGCTCAAAGTTAGCTGTTGAGACAGCATCCGCTCTCGAGGAGATTCTGGCGTCAGTTGAGAACATAGCTTCGATTGTAAGCAATATCGCAGAGGCGTCTGTAAATCAGGCAAGCTCTGTTGGACAGGTAAATGCAGGTATCACACAGATTGCCGACGTCGTGCAGACAAACTCAGCGACATCGCAGGAGTGTGCGGCTGCAAGTGCAGAGCTTTCAAGCCTTGCAGGACAGCTTCAAAATGCGGTTGGCAAGTATAAGCTTCTTGCCGGAAAAGGCAGAAAGTCTGATTTTGATACGATGTCGTCTGATGGCGGTGGATATGTTGATAATGAGAGCATCATCTCACTGGATTCTGATTTCGGAAAATATTAAGGACAGAATAAGGTTATTGTTGGCTACCCCGGCACTCGCTGCCGGGGTAGTGTTTCAGAGGAGGACAATGCAGATCTACACAGCACAGACTTATGAGCTGCCGGCAGCGGTGCAGGAGCAGGTATCTGCGCTTCTGGACAGCGAGCGGCGTGCGCGGGTGAGAAACATTCGAAGCGCAAAAGAGCGGGCGCGGAGTATTTTCGCGGGGCTTCTGCTCCGCCATGCATTTCTCCAGGCAGGGCACACCGTCAGTGAATGGGAGGCGGCCGAGCTTGGAAAAGGGAGGTTTGGAAAGCCGTATATTGATGGGTATCCCGACTTTCACTTTGGATTATCCCACTCCGGGAACTGGGCGGCGTGCGCGGTGGATTCAAAGCCGGTGGGGATTGATATACAGGAGATGAAGCCATGGAAGATGACCCTGGCAAAACGGTTTTACCATGAGAGAGAATATAACAGACTCCTTGCCCTGGAAGGAGTCGATCAGGATAGACAGACAGAGGAATTTTACAGTATGTGGACAGCGAAAGAAAGCGCTGTCAAGCTGAGCGGAAGAGGGATTGGAGCAGGTATCAGCCGGTATGTGACAGTCGGTGATTACCAGTATATATACGATGCAGACGGGGGGCAGGCGATTCCCATGCGGCGGTATGCCATGCTGAAGGGATACATGCTGTGTGTGTGCAGTAGGACAGCGGTTTTTCCAGATGTGCCCGAGCAGATCAATTTCGAATATTGCGGCAGCGAGAATATAATAAAGTAAAACGGAGGGGAAACAAATGCTAAAAGTCAATGGAAAAAATGCAGTGAAAAAAGGTGAGATTATTTTTACCGCGGGCGAGGAACTTGGCCAGATCGGAATCGTTCTTGCCGGGAAGGTAGTCATGCAGGGAGAGAACATCAGAATGATCCGCCCTCAGGGAAGTTATCTGGCGTTGAACGCATTAAAAAACCAGTTTTATAATGCAACGTACACTGCGGTGGAGGACTCGGTAATTTATGCACTTCCAGTGCAGGGCGAGACAACCATGCGCAGCATCATTGCTAAGAACGCAGATTATCGTGCGATCATGGTTTCCTCTCAGTTTCGGACTGCAGTGGAGGCATACAGGATCAAGTCAAGCCTCAATGAGCGCGCGGAGAGACTGTGTTCATTTGCGCAGAGAAGCTATGAGGAGTACAAGGGAATCTGCAGCGCACATGGAGTCCTGGCAGTCGGGGTTGAGGAGCTTGAGGAGCTTCAGCCTTACGAGGAACCGCACAACGCCAACGAAGATAGAATCCCGTACTACGAGGAGGCTGCAAAGATACCGCTGAGCGCGAATAAGATGTATTTTTCATACAGCGAGGAGATGGCGCATTTTCAGGTAAATGAGATTGTGGAACTTGTGGTTCAGCTGTTTGAGGACTGCGCGGAAGTGATTGATTACATAAAAGGTCTCATGGACGCGATGTGTCTCAGACCCAGAAACAATCTGTTTGATCATATCTATGACAAAGCGCACGAGATCAAGGAAAAGGAAGATATTCCCAACGAGATCAACATGCTTTTGAACGGAATCGTCGATGAGATCGCGTTCCAGCACAAGGAGCTGCGGAGCCAGGTGCAAAGTCTGCCGGAATTTAACCCGGATACGCTCCGGAGTAAGATGGAGGGGCTGATCTCAGGGGAAGTGCCTGTCGAGGAGCAGAAGTCCAAGGAGGAGCGTGAGGAGGAGATCCGGCGCGAGGTAGCGACGCTGCATGGCTCCATGGAGCAGATCCTGAAATTTGCTGCGTTTGAGGAGAAGGACAGCGAGACGCTCAAAGCCAATGTGGAGCATCTTGTCAACGCGCCGGACAGAATGTCAGTTGAGGATGATGTGAAGCGGGCGAAGAAAGCGATTACACCGCTTGTGTTTAAGCTGTATCTGGCATGTTATCGAAAGCTGAAAGAAGGGCTGATTCACCCGCCCAAGTCCGTCGAGCTGTTCATGAACTTTGGTATGCTCGATGAGCGGCTGCTTGACGAGGAGCATCTGCGGTTTCTGTGTGGTGTGGAGCTCGAGCCAAACGAGGGGCCATGCAATGTCGTCACGATGATGGAGTGGCTTGACATGATACACGACGGCAGGCGCGATCCTTCAAAGAGCGAATTTGACGAGGATTATATAGAGAATCTGCGCACACTCAAAAAACAGGGGGATATCACGGAGAAGGAGCAGAAAGAACTGCTGAACAACATGGATAAGCGCGTGGAATACGAGATCATGAACATGCAGATGAGCAATTCCCGCACACTGTATGGACAGCCGTCCTCCTATATGCCGATCCTGTACAAGGATGCGATGTTTGGATATCTTGACAAGCTGCTTGTCACCAGGAAGAAGATCAATGAATGCGTGCAGCAGCTGGTGAAGATCGACTACTCGGCATTTTACAGGGAGGTTATCTACTCCAACACGGAACTCAAGATCATCAATGAGACGGTGATGAAAAATGTGTATCCGGATGTGATACTATTTCCGCTCTTTGGAACAAACGCTGCGATGTGGCAGGAGATCGGCGGTAAAAATAAGGGTACACCTGGAAGATTCTGTTTCCCGATCATGACCAGTTCGAGCATAGATGACATGATGGTGAAGATGTTCGGCCGTTTTCGCTGGGAGCTTTGCCGCTGTATTCAGGGAATGGCCTGGAACGATGTCAAGGTCAAGTCGCTTACTTCCGAGTACATGGACTATATTCAGTTCTACAGGAAGAACAGGGACTTGTCAGAGGAGGCGCGCGACAAGGTCAAGCTGCAGATACAGAAGGCGCGGAACAACTCGCGGGAGACATTCCTGCTTGACTATGAGGCGTGGATCAAGAATGAGGCGAACGGTTCCATGAAGATGAACAAAGTGGCGCGCGAGCTTCTTGCGACGTACTGCCCGTTTGAGAAGACGCTCCGCATGAAGCTGAATGCGCAGAGGCCGTATGAGGTTGCGCAGGCGAGAAGCTTCAGGAATGCCCAGAAGAAAAAACAGGAGCTTGAGTTAAAGATCAAGGCGCTGCAGAAGGTGACTCCGCAAGTGCCGGATGAGTTGATGAACACATACAGATTTTATGCAGATATGTAAGAAGAAGCAGGCTTTCGCCTGCTTCTTCTTACATATTCGTGTATGTGGGATCTGAATTTTCCTCTGAATTTTCTGCGTCCCCTTCTGACTCGGGCAGAAGGATAGACACTGTTTCGATGCGGTTGTTGTCGACCTTTTTGGCGGTCAGTGTGATGCCGTCTTTTGTCACAACAGATTCGCCCTCCGACGGGAAGCGGTCTAGCAGTTCGATCATGATGCCGCCGATCGAGTCGTAATCTTCCGAGTCAAATCGGGTCTCGAGAACGTCGTTGATATCATCAAGCTTCAGGCTGCCGCCGACTTCGTAGAGGCTGTCTGTGATCTTCTTGAAAAGTTCAGCCTCGTCGGCGTCATACTCATCGCGGATTTCTCCGACAATCTCCTCGAGCAGGTCCTCCACGGTGATCATGCCGACGGTCGCGCCGTACTCGTTCAGGACAAGCGCCACATTGGTGGTCAGAAGACGCATTTCCAACAGCAGATCCGCTGTTTTTTTGTATTCGTAGGTATAATATCCCTCGCGCAGTATGTCGTGTATCTGAAAGCGTTCCCTGTTTTCAACAAGAAGGAAATCCTTTACAATCACGATTCCTATAATGTTGTCAATTTCATTTTCATAGACGGGGATGCGGGAATACATGGATTCCCGAAACAGGCTTAACAACTCTTCGTAGGTCGCATTGACGTCGATCGAGGTCATGTCGATGCGCGGTATCATAATGTCCTTCGCAACCGAGTCTCCAAATTCGAACACGTTGTAGATCAGTTTCTTTTCTTCCTTCTCAATCACGCCGTCCTCGTGGCTCACATCCACGTAGGTTTTGAGTTCGGTCTCCGTCATCATCACGCGGGAGGACTGGTCGATGTGCAGCATCCCGAGAAAAAGCCCTGAGATCTTGTCGATGATAAAGATCACCGGGGTCAGCGCCTGCATCAGGAAATAGATTACCCTTGCGTATGCGAGGGACAGCTTTTCGTTGTTGCACATGGCCCATGTCTTCGGCACAATCTCACCGAATATCAGTACGACCAGAGTCAGTATGCCGGTGCCGATGCCGACGGCGGCGCTGCCCCACAGCCGTATGACAAGGGACGTCATGAGAGAGGAGGCGCTGATATTCACCACATTGTTTCCGATCAGGATTGCGCTGATCAGTTTGCTTCTGTTGTCGAGAATCTTCTGAAGCGTGAGAACTCTTCTGGTAGGATTTTCGTCGACCATGGCGCGCACCTTGACGTTGCTTAAGGTGGTCAGCGCGGTCTCCGCAGATGAGAAGAATGCGGATAGAATTATAAGTACCACAAGAATTACGAGTTGTATGACACCAGGGGTATCCAAAACAAAATCACTCCTTTTTGCATTGCATAAATTAAAATGTATCAGCATAGATTATACCAGTGTTAATGCAATAATAC
>CAMWOK010000007.1 GCA_947175845.1 uncultured Lachnospiraceae bacterium
TTCGCAGGCAAAAAACAGACAGCGTACTGTCTGTTGTCAGGCAGAAACGATTTGGGTGGGAAACAGGCAGGGATGGATGTGTGAAGCCCGCAAATTATGATGTGTTCCATAGACCGAGAAGACAGGAATTTCACGGTTTTCTGGTGGAAAATGGAGCATTTTATATTACCAGCAGAAAAGCGCTCATGGAATCGGGAAACAGACTGTCGGGAAATATCAGGGCTTTTGAGATGGATGAATCCACTTATTTGGAAATAGATGAACCAGGTGACTGGACAATTATTGAACAGCAGCTTATGGAGAGATGCAGGCAGAAGAGTGTGCGAAATCTGGTAGTTCCTGAAATCAAGATGTTTTTGACAGATTGTGATGGATGCCTGACAGATGGTGGCATGTATTATTCTGAAAATGGGGATGAATTGAAAAAGTTCAATGCGCTGGATGGATTGGGACTGAGCCTGTTGCGGGAGAGAGGGATTATTACAGGCATCGTCACAGGAGAGAAGAAAGAGTTGAATCTGCGCAGAAGCCAAAAACTCAATTTAGATATTTTTGAAGATGGTGTGGCAGACAAGCTGGGTGTGGTACAGAGATTATGTCAAACATATAAAATTGATTTGAAAAATGTAGCTTATGTCGGTGATGATATCAATGATCTTGATGTGATTAAATGTGTGGGATTTGGGTGCAGTGTGGCGAACGGGATACAGAAAGTAAAAGATGCGGCGACATATGTTACTCACAAAACCGGAGGACAGGGAGCAGTGCGGGAAGTAATTGATTTATTACTGTGCCATTTTGACAGTAGAGAATAATCCTGCAAAAGTGTTTAAGTACAGAGATGTGGAGCATTTTAACAAACTGAAGAAGGAGAAGAAATTTTTTTGAAGACAGGCAATGCAGACTACTGTGGACATGAGGAGGAGTGTGCTTGGGAAAGACAAGTGTGTTTGTAGGAGAAAAGTTACTAGAGGCAGAAGCCAGATGTGGATTGTTTGCGCTGAAAGTAAATAATATCTGTCTGTGGCAGTATGTCCGGTATACGTGCATGGTTAAGATACTCGAAGAAATTACGGGGGTTGAGACGGTGTGCAGGGGTATGTCTGCTGTGCGCAAACAGAAGACACAGTGGGAATTCAAAGAGTGGCTAAAACACCAGCAATTTCTTGCACATAAGAAGGACATACTGGTGCTGAATCATCCGAGAAGAGTGAAGGAAGGCAGGTATTACAGGTGTTTTGTGACAGACTGGATTCTGGAAAATCTGGAATATTCTTATTATGTATATGAGAGCGAATACGGCGGGATGCATTATACACCTGTACGAACCAGACACTTAAAATATGTGAATGTAGACAGTATCAGAAAATTAGTCAAATATGATGAGCAACGTTACAAAAAAGAATTGTCTGATTTTGTAAATAAAGTTATTTGTGCTTTCGAAGGTTATTGTCAGGTTACGTTGTCAGCAGCATTGAAACAATTTCTTTGTTCCCATATTTTTAATGCCTGCAGAGAGTTGTTTTATGACAGGATTTGGGCAGGATTGGTGTTAAAACTGGTGCGTCCCAGACTGGTGATAGTGACAGTTGGTTACAGTTTCTTTGTGCAGGTGATGGTGGCGGAAGCCAAAAGACTTCGGATTCCAACTGTTGAACTACAGCATGCCAGAATAGGGGATACACATTTAGCGTACAATTACATCTATCGGGGGGAAATCGAATCTTTTTGTGATTATATGTTTGTGTACGGAGCGTATGATAAGACTGCCGCAAGATACCCGATTTTAGCGGATCATGTGATTGCAGTGGGGTATCCTGAGTTAGAGCGAAAAGCACGTTGCTATGTGACAAATAAAATAAAAAAGCAAACAAAGAACAGGAGAAAAGTCATAACGTTTCTTTCCGCTCCCGGACCGGGTGAGATCATTTTAAAGTACGCGCTGGAATTGCGAAAGAAGGAAGAATTAAAGAATTACAGGATGATATTTAAACTGCATCCTTGCGAATACCGTGACTGGAAAGCGTGGTATCCCCAGTTGGAGCACAGTGGTCTGGAGATTGTCTCGGATAACCAACATGATATCTATTATTATCTTGGACATTCAGATTATGTAGTAGGAATTTCATCAACAGCATTATTTGAGGCAATGGAGTTTGATACGCAGATTTTTGTGATTAAAGACGGAGATTACAGGAAAGCTGAATATCTGTATCAAAATAGTAATGCATGCCTTGTAGAAACGGTTGAACAACTGGTAGAGGGACTGCTGATAACAAATGATAAAAATTTAGAAAAGAAAGATAACAAATATTTTACGACAAATTCCATACAGAATATTCAGAAACAGATAGAGCGTTTGATAAAAAATTAGTATAACAGGGGGCCATCAGTATGAAAAAGGGAACAGTTGCATTTTTTTCTGCAATAGGGGGAGCGCTTCTGGCAGCGGCAGGAGTCGCGCAAATAACAAAGCATAAAATTGCCGATACCACAAAGATGTCTGAAAAACATTTTAACTTATATATGTTGATGAATCAATGGGTAAAGGTAAAGCAGTCGAATAAATCGATTGCACGCTATTTTGAAGAAAAAGGATTCAAGGAAATTGCGATATATGGGATGAACTATGTAGGAGAGACTCTGCTGAGTGAGATGGCGGGTTCAAAGGTAACAGTAAAATATGGGATTGACAAAAATGCGGAAAGAATCTATCAGGATATTGATGTCGTGCTGCCTGATGATGCACTTGACGATGTCGATGCAGTTATTGTTACCGCAGTTACATTCTTTGATGAGATCGAGGAAACATTGAGCCAGAAAGTGAACTGCCCCATATTGTCTCTGGAGGACATTTTATGTGAGATATGATCGGGCCAGTCGGAATGGAGAATCATGTGAAACAAATAAAAGTTATGTATGTTTTTCATTTTAATGGTGCATTTCTGGGAGGTGCAGCACAGTCACTGCTGGATATGCTCGATGGACTGGGGAGCAGGATAGAACCAGTTCTTGTTATCGGCGAGGAAGCACAACTGGATGAACTGTTAGTCAGCCGGGGGATCCGTTATTATAAAATGTTTCTGCCTAATGACGTGGTGAAAATCGGGTGTGTCAATGACAAAGAGATAGAAAAGGATCTGTATTTCAGCTATAAAGCCGCTAAAAAACTGGCTGCAATTATTCGGAAAGAAAAAATAGAGCTGATGCATATAAATTCCAGTGTTGGTAAAGTTGGTGCAATTGCGGCGCTGATGACACAGATTCCATATATCTGGCATATAAGAGAGCTGGTAGAGGAACAGTTCGGAATGGAATTTATTAATATGGATCTGAAAAGAGATTTATTTTATAGGGCAGCACGCCTTGTTGTGATCTCCGATTTTGTCCATGAGATATTTGAGCAAAAAGTTCAGTTAAAATCTGAAAAAATATACAATGGTTTCAGAGTAGAAAGATTTAAACAAAATAAATCTGAAAATCAAATGTATTATCCTGTTTTTTTAGCAGCGGCAATGATTAGTCCTGGAAAGGGACAATGGGATGCAGTCAAGGCAGTAGAACTCATGTTAAAAGAAGGATATGAAAATGTCAGACTGATTCTTGCTGGCCATGGTGAGGCAGGTTACATATGGGCATTAAAAAAGTATATTAAAAAAAACGGGTTGGAGAAACAGGTACAAATTCTTCCATATCAGAAAGATCTGTCCAGATTGAGAAAAGAAGCTTTTTATGCGATTACTTGCTCTCAAAATGAGGCGTTAGGAAGGGTTACAGTAGAAGCAATGCTGGCGGGAAATATTGTAATAGGGGCAAGGAGCGGTGGCACACTTGAAATTATCGGCAGACATGAGGAAAGAGGTTTTCTCTATCAATTAAACGATTCACAAAGTCTTGCAGAAGCGATGATTCGGGCGATGCGGCGCTCATCGGCAGACAAGGATCAATTGCTCAGAAAAGCGCAGGAGTATGCAGAACAGACTTTTGGATTAGAGCAGTATTGCAGGAAGATTCTGAATTTATACGACAAAGTGCTTCGGAAGCCGTGGGTCTGGCAGAGAGACAGGCTACTGCGAGACTTGGAAAAGACACATAGTGAGATAGGAAATTTGCAGGTATATGAGAAGAATACGAATGTAGAACAAACTAAAAAGGCAGTGGAAAGAAACACATTGCTGCTGCGATGGTCCGAGATGAATCAAAAGGGGCTTTCGTTTGAAACGTATTTTAAGGCCAGAGGAATTGAAAAGATTGCCATTTATGGGATGGGAGAATTGGGGAGAAGGTTGTACGATGAATTGGAGAACAGTGGCATTCGTGTATCGCATATTTTAGACAGAAATCCTGGAAATATGAAAAGTATCCTAGATTTTACGCCGTTGGACGGGCAGAAAATGCAAGTGGATATGATTGTAGTTACAGTGATTCGGGCAGAGTATATCCTTCGAAATCTGAGAGACAGGGGATACGAACAGGTTATTGACCTGACTGAACTATTGGAAGAATTGGAGCGCTTAAAAAATGGAACAGAAAAAGTATTTGTATACAGCACAGGAAGTAGATAAATGTTTTGGAACCGAAATCAAGGTTGGATTGTATGGCGCGGGTGCATTCGGGAAAAAACTGGCTGATTATATTATTTCTAGTCACAGAGAGAAGCAGATTTCTGGATTTTTTGTGACAAAAAAAGAGGACACACATAACGATTATAAGGGAATTCCGATATATGGGGCGGAGGAATTGAGCAAGGTGGACTGTTTTGTGATAATTGCGGCATCTGCACCCTTTTTGGAAGAAATGGCCACTGTATTACAGAAATATGGAAAAAAATTTTGCTGTATGACAGGTGAACTGTATGACGAAATAGATGCGATTCTGTGCCCTGACATAAGAAAGCGTGTGCCATTTGCTGGATTAGATTTTATGCTGGCCGGGTTTTCGAAGTGTGGCACCACCTCTTTACATAAGGTTTTGATGGAGATTGATGACATATATTTGTCAAAGAAAAAGGAGAGTGCATTTTTTCGATGGTGTGACAGCGTGGATGCACCTATGGAGGATTTAGCGGCAGAGTATTTTGATGATATCCGGGAAGGGCAGCTTGTGGGTATGATTGAGCCGGATTTTTCTGTGCAGGCTGATAAAATACAATATTTTTTCGGCAGACAGATAAAACTTATCTTTTGCGTGAGGAATCCTGTCGATGCTGTTTTTTCGAGATTCAAAATGAATTCCAGACTTGGATTTAGCGATATGTGTGAAGCGTATCAAAAAAATGAAGGGGTCTTTGGCAGTGAGGTTTTTGATTTGTATTTTAATCAAAATGAAAGAGACAGCACCTTTGTTAAACTGGGAAATTATGCGGACTGGTTAGAACAGTTCCTGGAGTACTATACAAAGGATCAGATTAAAATTGTACTTTTTGAAGACATGGTGAAATATCCCAAGGAAATAATCAATGATATTTTGTCCTTTCTGGGAAGTACACGCCAGTATGAACAGGAAAACCTTCCGGTGGAAAACGAGGGAAATTTTGTGATGGCAGATATCGAGGGATTAAGGATAGCAGAAAAGTATCTTGATATCTATTGGGAATATAAGTATCCTGAGAAAATACGAAAATTATCCAGGGATGAATTATTTGAAGAACAGTTAAAAATACAAAAGCAGTTCGAACAGGCCGGGAAGATTTACAATGTAAAAATGACAACAGAACAAAGAAAATATTTGCAGGTATACTATTGTGACAGCGTAAGAAAACTGGAAAAAATGATAAACAGGGATCTGTCGGAAATCTGGTTTTGACAGCAGTACATTTTAAGAGGAATACAGGATGATAATAGTACGAATATGGGAGGGGCTAGGAAACCAGCTTTTCCAGTATGCATATGCGCGCTCCCTGCAACAGAGAACTTCAATTCCGGTTTTTCTGGATGTGCGCCACAACAACAGGGGGGATCTTCCCTGTGAAAAAAGGGATATTGTGACAAGAAAATTAGGCATTCAACAGTTCAACATATCTCTGAAGGGAATAAGGACAGATAAGATTTCCGCACTGCGCTGCATTGATGGAACCGGGGCAGACAGCAAACTTCAATACCTGCTGCTAAGAAGAAAGATGGGAAAATGGAGAATTATAGATGATGCCGTACAGCAGTATGATATAAAACCAGATATTTTCAAACCTAAGACCAACACGTATATCAATGCACACTGTGTAAATAAAAGATACTATGAAGACTGCAGGGACATCCTGCTGCAGGAATTGCAGCCAAAAAAGGGATTCGGGTTATCTGAGGATTTGAGAGCGATCCTCCAGAATAAAAATACCGTTTCCATTCACATCAGGCTGACGGATTATCTGCGAAATCCGTCGGTTATCTGCAGGCAGTCTTATTATGACCGAGCAGTTCAATACATTCAGGCAAGGGTAGAGGATCCCTATTTCATTGTTTTTACGGACGATCATGAGCTTGCAAGAAAAATGTATCAATTTCATGCGCGTGTTTATTGGATTGGACAGCATGGATACAAGGATTACGAGGAACTGAGCATCATGTCAAAGTGCAAACATAACATTATTGCGCAAAGTACCTTTAGTTACTGGGGGGCGTGGCTGAACCAAAACCCGGAGAAAATCGTAGTAGCTCCGAGACAAATGTTTAGCAGTCTGTGCGAAAAAGGCTGGAAGATTGTCTGATGGTTGGAAAGAAAGGAACAGGAAGCTATGAAAGTAGTGCTTTTTGGTGCCGGTGAGGCTGGGAAAAACATTTTGGCACAATCCAAATACGAAGTTGTAGCAGTGATTGACAACAATATGGAAATACAGGGAAAGCAGCTATTTGGCAGCCCGGTTATCAGTCTGGATACATACATAAAACTATATCGCGAATATCGGATTCTCATCTCGACATACAGGATAGACGAAATTAAAGAGCAGCTGTACCAGAACGGAATTTTTGATTTTTCTATAGCTCCAGAATTATATGAGGACAAACAGGTTTTGAGGGACGATACAATTGCGCATGGAAACTGGATTCATTATCTGACAGCACTGTGTGATAAACCCGGAATGAAGGTTTTAGAAGTCGGTTCGAGAAACGTCACTGGCGATACATTCAGAGACAAATTCAAGAATGCTTCTTATGTAGGGTTTGATTATTATCCTGGTGAAAATGTTGATGTTGTCGGCGATGCACACAGATTGAGCAGTTATTTTCAGGAACGGTTTGATCTAATCTTTTCCAGTGCGGTATTTGAACATCTTGCGTTGCCCTGGATGGTTTCCATTGAGATAATTAAGCTGTTGAAAATGGGCGGATATGTCTTTCTGGAAACGCATTATTCTTATTCCAGTCATGAGCGTCCATGGCACTTTTTTCAGTACAGTGAAAACGCCCTGGATATACTTTTCCCTGAAAAATTTGGGATGCGCTGCGTGAAAAAGGGTTGTAGTAATCTGATTGAAGGCAGGTTTTCGATAGATGCGTCAGACTATTTGCAGGGGAGGCGAGTTCCAGGACTTTACTGTCACTCTGAATATTTAGGGCAGAAATTTATGGAAACAGCAACATCGCATCTGGACTGGACAGAGATCTCACTGGAGGATGTCAGGAAAGGAACAGAATATCCGAGGCAGTCAGGAGGATAACAGAATAATCCTTATGAAACGTTTATGCATATATGTAACATACGATCATGAAAACAGAGTGGACGACTATATCGGTTATATGCTCCGGCATCTGCGAAACACTGTAGATACGCTGGTGGTTGTATGTAACTATCAGAATATTGCACAGGGCATGAGCAATGTAAAACCATATGCGGACAGGATATGTTACAGGGAAAATAAAGGATTTGATGCGGGGGCTTACAAGGATGTACTCTGCCGGGAACTGGGATGGGGCGAAGTAGAAAAGTTTGATGAACTGATGCTGATAAATGATTCGTTCTATGGACCATTGTATCCATTGGAAGAGCTGTTTCAAAAAATGTATCAGAGAAATGTGGATTACTGGGGAATGACACGGTGTCCCGAAGTGGAACTTGCAGATAAAAATACATACGAATCACACATACAAAGCTATTTTTTGGCATTGGGAAAAACTATTCTGCGCCATAAAAGATTTCAGCAGTTTTGGGAGAACATGGAGTATCCGGCATCATTTATGCAGACGGTCATCACGTTTGAAATTGGAATCAATCAGCTTTTGCGACAGCTTGGATTCCGTGGGGCTGCAGCGATGGATCTGTGTTCTGTTCAGTGGAAACTGGAAAAAAATCAGAATCCCTATTTGTTGTATCCATTGGAGCTGATTCGCGATGCTGCGCTCCCTGTCCTGAAAAGGAAAAGTTTGAGTTTGTCCAACAAGCGGTTTGACAATGCCATAGGAGCGCTAAAGTTTATCGGGAAGGCGTGTGATTACGAGATTTGTCTGATCGAAAGCCATTTAAGGCGGGGAACGGCAGGCGTGAATCTTATGGGCGCTGACAGCTTTTACGCGGCGCATGCGAGGATTTTTATCTACGGCGCAGGCAATTACGGAAAAAACGCAGCAGAGTACTTTGCATATAAAGGGTGGACTTTTGAGAAGTTTTTGGTGACGGAAATGGCAGGGCAGCCAGGAAATGATTGTTCCAACTGTAGTACTTTTGATAGGGCAGACATTGCAGAAGACGATGGTATCATCATAGCAGTCGGAAATAAAAAAGTCTTTCGGGAAATAGTTCAGCTGGTCAAAAAAAGATGCAGGATAGAACAGATCTACAATCCGACAGATATCATCTGGTGACACAGCGGCAGATTGGCAGTACGCAATTGCGCAGAGGAAGCGGGGAGAGGAATATGGCGGAGTCATACAGGATCATTCCGGACAGCAGAAGGGTGGAGACAGAAGTTGACATCCGCAAGGTCAGGGCAGCGGTTCTGGCACATTTATTTTATGAGGATCAGGTGGAATACAGCAAAAGATATCTGGACAGACTTCCCGATGGCATCGACTGTATTATTCTGTCTGCAAAGGAAGAGATATTGGCACAGTTTCCGTCTGACAGATATATCAAAATCAGGAAAGAAAACAGGGGGCGTGACATCAGCGCGCTGCTGGTAGCAGCCAGAGAAGCGATCTTTCAGTATCAGTACATATGTTTTGTCCATGACAAGAGGGAGAAGAGCCCGGACGATCGGGAATTTGTGGAGCTGTGGCGCAAAAACCTGTGGGATAATATGCTTCAGTCGCCGGAGTATGTCGCCAACCTGATCGATATATTTGAGCGTGAGAGCAGGATTGGGCTGCTGGTGCCGCTTCCGCCGCACCAGGGGGACAACGGGGTGTGGCTGAAAGGCAATTGGGGAGGCACATTCGGGCTTGTCAGAAATCTTGCAAAGCTGCTGGGACTTGCGGTCGAGATCTGTTATGACGCACCTCCGGTCACATACAGCACGGTGTTTTGGGCGAGGACAAAAATACTGCGGAAACTGTATTCAAGAGAGTGGACGTATTCAGATTTTCCGGACGAACCGATGCGCGATTACGGCGAGTTAAACCATGCAGTGGAGAGGATCCTGCAGTATGTGGCGGAAGATGCGGGGTATGACACGGCAGTCGCGCTCTCCTCCACCTTTGCAGCTGCGTTTATCCTGCAGCTGAAAGAAGAGGCAGACAGGATGTGGGAAAGGGCGGGCAGTGTCTTTGGAATCAGAAATTACAGGGATATTGACGTCTATGGACAGCGGGCGGAAACGATAAGGCAGTTTCAGAAAGCGCATCCGGATCTGTATTTGTACGGGGCAGGAAGTGCGGGAAAAGACTGCCTGAGAATGTGTACTTTGCTGGGGATCGTGCCCGCCGGGATACTGGTGACAGACCGGAAGGATGCGCCTGACGAAATAGAGGGAATCAGGATACTGTCCGTCTCTGAGCTGGAGATCTCTGACCGGACGGGTATCCTCATCACAGTATATGAGACAGACTATCAGAATGCGATCATAAACAGCCTGGACAGGATGGGATTTTATGCGTATATGGTATATTGAAAACGCGGGGGACAGACAGGACCTGCCAAAGATGTGAGGGGAGAGGCATATGGATTATATCGGGGTTAAGTTGCACAAGGACCGCAGCGGGATGCTGGCATTCTGCCGACGGCACGACAGGCTGTATCTCTATGGAAACGGCTGGGTGGGCAGAGGGCTTTTTCAGTATCTGGAAGAGGAAGGGATAGAGATATATGCATTCTGTGTCAGCGACGGACACAAAACGGAAAATCTGTTTTGCGGGAAAGCGGTCTGCGAACTGTCAGAGATTTCGTTTGGGGAGAATGACGGAATCATTCTGGGTGTCAGTGAAGTGTTTTTGAGGGAAATCTGCGGCAGCCTGCACAGCAGGGGGATTTCATCGGAAAATATTTATGCACAGCAGATCTATATAGATGACACAGCACTTGCAAAAAGAAAATTGTGCCCGGAGAATCATAAAATTCAGAAAGATACTTATTTTGCGGGATATACTGCGCTGGACCGGATTGGCAGGGAGCATGGAACAGACAAGTGCAGTGACGAACATGACTATCTGGATAAGTATGAGTTTTTTGTAGACAAGTGGAAGGATGCAGACATTACGATCCTCGAACTGGGCGTGTATCATGGAGGCAGCCTGAAGATGTGGAGCGCCTATTTTGCGAATGCGTCGGTGTACGGAGTTGATATTTCCGAGGAGTGTCAGCAGTATGCGGGAGAAAACAGGAGTGTGATCCTGCAGGATCTGGGGGACGAGGACGGGATAAGGGCTCTGGGAGAACTGCATCCCACAATCATTGTCGATGACGCCTCGCATCTGTGGTCCCACCAGATTAAGGCGCTGTATCAGCTCTTTCCTGCACTGCAGACTGGCGGCGTGTACATCATGGAGGATCTGGGAACCAGTTTCTTTTCGTATGACCGTCAGTATTACGCTGATGCAGTTATTACGGCATACGATTTTTGTGCAGCGTTAGCGGAGGCTGTGACGGGCAGGGCGCCACTGCGCACAGCACATTTGCAGCAGGCGCTGCTGCCGTTTGGACAGGAGATTGCGGAGCTGGCAGAACAGATATCCATGGTAAGCTTTATTCAGGAGAGCTGTATCATTATCAAAAAGTAGTGCAGCAAAGATACGGAGAAGGAAGATGAATGCGTTTAAAAAGGAAAAGCCTTTTATAATATATGGACTCGGCGAGCGGGGAAAGATTTACTATGACTTTTTTGCAGACAGGGGATTTGGCGGCTGTGTGGCTGGATTTTGTGACCAGCGTTATCTGGAAATGGAACCATATCGAGAAAAACCCTGCTACAGTTATGATGCGGCGAAGGCGCTGGGAGTGCCGTTTCTGCTCTCTGTGCTTGACAGGGACAGTTTTTCGCAGATCGCACAGAAGCTGACAGCAGATGGATGCTGTTATTATGGGATGGAGGACATTGCAGACTACCTCGGGGTCGATAAAGTTGCTTTTAACAGGGCGTATATTGCGTTCTTCCATGACGGCAGGATGGATAATTATTACAGCAGTGCTGAGGAAAAGAGGAACCTTGACATCTTCTGGGGAGAACACTCTGATTTTCTGCACCTGTTCCGGCAGCTGGATTTGACGGAAGTGATAGAGCTGGCATGTGGACGGGGAAGGCATGTCGGACAATATCTTGACAGTGCGGGCAGTGTGACCTTGGTGGACATCCTGGAGAAAAACATTGCCGCCTGCCAGGAGCGGTTCAGGGCGTACAGGAACGTGCACTATTATTGCAACAACGGCTTTGACTTAAAACAGCTTGAGTCCGGAAAGTACACGGCGCTCTTTTCCTATGACGCGATGGTTCATTTTGAGATGATGGATATCTATCAATATCTGAAAGATATCTACCGGGTGTGCGCAAAGGGCGGAAGGGTTCTGATTCATCATTCCAATTACGCGCAGGACTATAAAGCATCTTTTCTGAACAGCCCCCACGGCAGGAGTTATATGACAGACGGCATATTTGCGTATCTGGCGTTTCGCAGCGGGTTTAAGATTTTGGAGCAGAAGGTTATATCATGGGGTGAGAGCAGGGATATTGATTGTATTACCCTGTTGGAAAAGTAAAGGTTCATGAGAAGAATGGGATTGAGTAAATGTGGCGGCGCAGAGAGCGTTGATGTGATTGTACCAGTATATAGAGGACAGCGTTACATAAATGGCATTATCAGCCAGCTCGAGGCATGTCTCGAGGGGATGGAGCGGGAGCTCAAAGTTGGCCTGATCCTGGTGAACGACGCTCCGGATGATGTTTTCCGGGAGGAGTATGTTTCTGAAACGATAGATATTACGGTGGTGGAGACCGATCAGAACAGGGGCATACACGGCGCGCGGGTGAGGGGACTGTCGTACTGTACAGGTTCCTGCGTGGTCTTTCTGGATCAGGATGACCGACTTTCAAAGAACTATTTTCAGAGCCAGCTGGCTTCGCTCGGGTCTGCGGATGCCGTGGTCTGCAGGGCTGTGAACGGCGCGCGGGAATTTTATGACTGCGGCAGGCGCTTTGAGGCTGCAGTGTCTGTACAGAACATGTTTTCTGTAGGAAATGGAATCCTCTCCCCCGGACAGGTACTCATGCGCAGGGAAGCGGTTCCACGGTTCTGGAAAGAGCATATTCTGAGAAAAAATGGTGCGGATGACTGGATGCTCTGGCTGTGTATGTTGTATGAGGGAAAGCGCTTTGTGCGCAATCAGGATATCCTGTATGAACATATACTCGGCAGCGACAATTGTTCGGAGAGTGCATTTGATATGTATCAGTCTGAGTTAGAGATGTACGCGGTGCTGAGGGAACATGATTATCTTGACAGGGAATATCGAAGGCAGCTGCGGCAGGCTGTGCAAAACGGGACAAAAGTCAGACTGAGGGAGTTGGACAGGTTAAAGGCAGCAGCGGGAATCTATGATCTGTGGCTGGAAGCAGGCGCTGGTTCTGTCGCGCAGGTACTAAAGCGTAGAGCGTGTCACAAAATTGCAATCTATGGTATGGGGAAAATTGGGCTGAGGCTGTATCAGGAACTCAGGGGGACGTTTGAAGTAGTGTGCTTTATAGACAGGAATGCAGCGTATATCAGGACGGATATTCCTGTCTATACGCTGGAGGAGGCTGCACTGCAGGCAGATCTGGTCATTATTGCACTGACAGACAAAGAGAACCAGATTTGTTCGGAGGTTACTTCGAGGCTTCAGCTTCCGGCGATAAACATAAAAGATATTCTGCTGGAAAGCAAACTACAGCTGGCGGATGGAGATGATAAGAAATGGTTATAGTACGAAATTGCAGCGTTGACATGTTTCTGGAAATGGCAGAGCACAGACAGCTGATATGTTTCTGTGCCGGGCAGAAGCTGCGTGAATTCTGCGAGCGGTTTCATCTGGAAGACAGGATTTTATATGTTGTTGACAACTTTAAAAATGGAGGTGTATTTCGGTATGGTTCCTGCGACATTCCGATCCTTTCCATGGCACAGCTGGATTCGCGGTGTCGGGAGGCATTGTGCGTGGTGACTTCGATGGGCGCTGCAGTCGAAATGATTTCCCGGCTGGATTCCCTGTCGGTGTGCGAGGGTATTGATGTGTACATATATGAGCTTCTGACAGGAGCAGGCGGGAGCCTGCGCTGGGAGAAGGAGGGGCGGCAGGTCATTCCGAAAAAAATACATTACTGCTGGTTTGGGGGAGGAAAACTGCCGGAACATTTTCAGAGAAACATAGAGAGCTGGCGCAGGCAGTGTCCCGACTATGAGATCACAGAGTGGAATGAGCGCAATTATGACGTGGCAAAAAACAAGTATATGAAACAGGCATACGACCATAAAAAATGGGGATTTGTTCCGGATTATGCGCGGCTGGATATAGTCAACACACATGGCGGCCTCTACTTCGACACAGATGTGCGGATGCTCAAGTCTTTTGACATGCTTTTGCAGTATGAGTTTTTCTGCGGGTTTGAAAGCGGAGGCGGTATCAATCTCGGGCAGGGATTCGGAGCCGTGCGGAATCATGTGGTAATTCAGGATATGTTAAATGCGTACGACGATTTGGAATTTGTCAGAGCAGACGGTAGCATCAATACAGTGCCGTCACCTGTTTATCAGACGGCGGCACTGGAACGGTGGGGGCTTAAAAAAAACGGGATGCTGCAGCAGACCAGACAGTTTCTTGTGCTGCCGTCTGAATTCTTTTCGCCGGTCAACGAGTTTGGCTATGGGAATCTGACAGAAAATACGTTCTCAATCCATCAATATGCCGCTACATGGTACGATCCAGAACAGCAGAAACACAAAGAGAAGATGATACAGGATTACGAAATGATACAGAAACGTATAGGAGAATAGCTGATGTATCGGAGGATAAAGGATATTTATGGCCATATGGGGGACGAGACGTCGCGGCAAATCTTTGCGGACCGCCTGCTGTTCAGCCTGACTGGTGACAGGCGCTATATGACAAAGATTGTCAGGGGAACGGCGTTATATCAGAAAATCCATGGGTTAGTAGAGAGCGATGTGCGCAGAAAATACATTGCCAGCGCCGGTCAGTGGGGAAAGATCATCGCGGAGCTGTTCGGCAAGTCTGAGTTTGCCGGGATGATCGACAACCATGCGGCAGGCAGTTATGAAAACATTCCAATTCTGCCGCTGGATGCGTTTTTGGAGCAGGTTTCGGATGGGACTGTCTACATTGGGTCGACAAGGTATCATGCGGAGTTCTGCCAGATGTTAAAAAATGCAGGCATTGGGGAAGACCGGATTGTCGATGTGGCGGGAATGATGCTGGACGTATTTCACCGGCAGCAATATTTTGACCTGCCCTTTTTGGAACAAAACAGAAAAGAGCAGGAGATTTTTGTGGACGGCGGCTGTTATGACGGGGAAAATTCCCGCATGTTTGCAGTCTGGGCAGGGGATGTGTCCAGGACGATATACGCATTTGAACCAGATGAGACGAACTTTCACAATTGCCGGACCGTTTTGGATAGTCTGGAAGGTGTCTCCTGCCATCTGGTGCGAAAAGGGTTATGGAGCAGCGATACCGTGTTGGAGTTTCATGCGGATGCAAATGAAGGGTCAAGGTTTGCGGACGGCGGAAAAGTGCAGATCCCGGTCACACGTCTGGATGCCGCGATAGAAGGAAACGTTACATTTATCAAGCTGGATGTCGAAGGGGCGGAGTATGAAGCGCTCAAAGGGGCGGAAAAACTGATACAGAACTGCAGGCCGACCCTTGCCGTTTCTGTCTACCACAAAGCGCAGGACATATGGGAACTGCCAGAGCTGATCCTGTCAATGGCTCCGGAGTATACTTTTTATCTGCGCCACTACTCCCTCTCGAGCGAGGAGACGGTTCTGTATGCCGTGTGACGCTCGGCTGCCAGTGAGGGAGGACGCGCAGGGAAAGGAGTGTTTCGCCAGATGATCAGCGTGATTGTGCCAATCTATAATGTGAAACAGTATTTGGAACAGTGCATAGAGAGCATCTGCTGCCAGACCTACAAAGATCTCGAGATCATTTTGGTGGATGACGGTTCCTGTGACGGCAGTGCTGAACTCTGTGACGTTTATCAGAAGAGGGATGACAGGATCGTGGTTATCCATAAGACAAACAGGGGGCTTGTGAGTGCAAGGAAGGCGGGATTACAGGCTTCGCGCGGCAGTTATATCGCCTATGTTGACGGGGATGACTGGATTGAAGCGGACATGTTTGAGAAGCTTTATCAGAAAATGCAGGAAAGCAGTGCAGACATTGTCACGTGCGGTCATTTTATTGACACGGGAAGCCTGTCAAAGGAAGCCTGCCACGATATGCCAGAGGGTTATTACCCAAAAGCGCAGCTGATGGAAACCGTTTATCCGGAGATGATTGCCGGGGAGTCTTTTTTTGACTGGAAGATATATCCTGCGCTGTGGGACAAGCTTTTTCGAAGAGAAAGCATATCCGCCTGTCAGATGGAGGTGGATGACCGGCTGAAAATGGGAGAGGATGCAGCCGCGACCTATCCGGCATTGCTGAATGCATCGGGGGTCTATATCCTGCGGGAATGTCTGTACCACTACCGCCAGACGACAGCGTCAATGGTCAAAAATATCCAGGATTCTGTCAGGGAGCGGGAACAGTTTCAGGTATTGTACCAGTCTGTTGACAGGATATTTGAGCGCGATAAACATATTTATGATTTGAGAGCACAGTGGCTGAAATATGTGATATTTTTAATGACACCGCGCTCAGATGGATTGTACAAAGGATACGGCGAACTGAATTTTCTGTTCCCGTTCAGCGGGGTGCCCAGGGGGAGCGATATTATTTTATACGGTGCGGGGACTTACGGACAGCGGCTTTATCGTTACCTGAAAAAGACGGAATTCTGCAGGGTTGTCCTGTGGGTGGACAGGGAGTATGCGCAGCTGCAGAAGATGGGGCTTGACGTGGAGGCACCAGCAGAACTGGAAACCTCCGAATGCAGTGTGGTCGTGATTGCCAACACATATGACCGGTCGAGGAGGGCGCTGTATGAACAGTTGATTCGCAGGTTTCCGACGAAAGAGATTCATATGATAGACGAGCAGCTTCTCTTTTCCAGGGAGACGCGCATGGCATTTGGACTGGACGATGGAAAGTGCGGGTGATGAAATGCAGCGAAAAATATACATAGCAGGTGCGCACTCAAGGGGGAGGACGCTTGGAATATATCTGACAAAAATATATCCGGAAGTTGTTATCGAGGCGTATCTGTACGATAACAACGAAGCCAATTCTGACAAGATCGATGGAGTTCCGGTGATCCGGTTTGATGAAAACACGAATCTTGAGCGGGATATTCCTGTCTATCTCGGGACAAGGGGAGTGTACCATTCCAGCCTGACCAAAAAGTTTGAGCAGATGGGCATGAAAGAGATCATTCCGGTTACACCGCAGCTGGACATGGAACTGAGAAACCGCTTTCTGACGCTCTATTATGCGGAAATGGGCAGGCGCTATGAGAAGTTTGACAGTTTTTCCGAGTCGGCGTGTATCTATGTGGTGCGCTCTGTCTTTGACAGACCATTGCAGTCCGCGTATCCGCTTTCTGCATACCAGAGGGAGATTCAGGTAGGCGCGGCGCTGACGAAAGAGAGGATATGTGGGCTGACGGATGATACCGGTGAGACAATTTCGGAGCGCAACCGGCAGTTCTGCGAACTGACAGCGCTTTACTGGATCTGGAAGAATGCCGGAGAGGATATCGTAGGGCTTGAGCATTACCGCAGGCATTTTTTGCTGCAGGAGGACTGGTATCAGAAGATGCGGGTGAATCGCATTGATGTCATACTGCCCACGCCGCTTTATGTCGCTCCGAGCCTTGCGCAGAATTACAGGGACAGGCATGTGGCATCGGACTGGGAGTATATGATGGATTGCCTGAGACGGATCCATCCCGGCGATTATAAGGAAGCGTTGACTTTTTTTGATACCAATCTCTATTCTCCCTGCAATATGTTTATCATGAAGAGGGAAGTACTGGACGCGTTATGTACATGGCTGTTTCCGATACTGTTTGTCTGCGCAGAACACGGCGGGGAGCGGGACGATTTATACCAGAACCGTTATCCGGGATTTTTGGCGGAGAGGCTTATAACCTTTTTCTTCGAGAAGAACAGGGACCGGTATAAGATGATGTATGCGGATAAAGGGTTTCAGGAGTGAGAGCATTTGTTATTTATAGAATTTGCCGGTGATGTTAGAATGGTTGTGAGAAACGTATTGATCCAGTATGCGCAGGGGCGCAGAAGCGGGCATGAGGAGATTGGGTATGAGTCATATGCTTATGAAAAAAGAACCAATGAACTGCAAGCGTACATCAAGAAACACAACAAATATTCCGGACAAGATGAAATGTCAGTTTGAAACATATTCCGGGGTGTCCTTTGACGGAGTGCAGGTGCATTACAATTCGGACAAGCCCCGGCAGATGCGGGCGCTTGCGTATACACAGGCCGATCACATCTATGTTGCTCCGGGACAGGAACGGTATCTTGGTCACGAGCTGGGGCATATTGTCCAGCAGCGCAGAGGACGCGTCCATCCAACGGGCGGAGTGAACGGACAGGTTGTCAATGACAGTCCGGCACTTGAACATGAAGCAGATAGGATGGCTGCAGGTGCGTTTGCCACTTTGGTAAATGACACTTCTGACACAACGCCAGAGAGTCAGGGGCATTCGCCTGACGGGGTTATACAGCGCCAGATTGTGATTGGGGGAAGTACTATTTCGGAATACGATATGGTTCTTCAAGAATTTTTGAACGATGACAACGCAAAATTATTTTTAATGTCCAAACTGCATGAATGGAATGGCAGCCAGGACGGGGGAGCCGCGGCTTTCAATGAAGTTATTGAAGCATCTGCTGGTGAATTTGAGGATGTGCTGAAACTATTATTTGAAGAAGTCAGACACGATGATTTTATGCGGGCCCAGGATATCGGGAATACGAAGTGGTTATATTGTGATGACATAATACATTTAGTTAGGTGTTATAACGATCTTTCCAGTTTTTATATGCATCTGGCAAATTGCTGGCTGGATCAGACGCAGGAAGATGACGCTGACACAGTTCCTGAGAAAGATGAAGTTTTGTCAGATAACGAATCTTTCCTGCAAGGTGGATATGGAAGATTTCCAACCATCTATTCCTACGGATTTCTGAAAAGCGGGGGTACTGTAAGTAGTGTTCACCAGGGGCCGCATACGTTGGCACACGTATCTGTTAATTATTTAATGGATCATCCGGTAAAGGCGGCGGAAGGCAACCTGATGCAGTTATATGATAACCAGGTGATTTCGCTGGAGGAGATGCATGTCATTCTGAAAGATTTGGGGATAGAGATCAAAGAGAATGGAAGAGCCCAGGCATATGTTGAGGCGTATGCAAAAAAGTACATGGAATGGCAGGCATACAAAAGCAATCCGATGCATATTTTTCAAAAACCAAATGCACTGGTAAGGGAATTGATGGAAATGCATCCGATGGCTGTATACGGCTGGCTGACGAACATAAGGCGGTATACCACCGATCCGGCGAAGAAAGCATCCTTGAAAAGTCAGATGGGAAAGGGGGAGCGGTACGGGAATGAGATCAAATTTGATAAGAACTGGCGGCCTGTTCAAGTGAATCCGGCATATGAATATCATATGAGGCAGTATCTGATGCGCCGTCTTGGCATGACAATTGTCGGTGAGCGTCTTGAACAGGCAGTAAATAGTTTGATGGAAACAGGTTCCTATACGATTACAGATGCAGATCGTGGATTATGAGATCCCTGTATTCTCCCCACGTTTCCTGAGTGAGAGGCCTTTCCTGCTTCTCATACTCTGCGCGGACCGCGTTCAACACGTGTTCCATGCAGAGTTTTTTTCTGTCACGGACTGCCATCACGCACGCGGTGTAGATTACATTTTTGATAATGCCGCCAGTGAAATCAAACTGTCTCGACAGAAAATCAAGGTCGAGTTCGTCGTGAGGCAGTTTTTGAGGCAGGCAGCTTTCCCAGATGCTGCGCCGCGCTGCGGCGTCGGGAGTCTGGTATTTGACGACGTATTTGATGCGGCGCAGAAATGCCTTGTCGATCTCGCTGTAGAGGTTTGTGGCGAGCACCACAATGCCGTCAAACTGTTCAATGCGCTGCAGGATGTAGGAGATTTCCATGTTGGCGTATCGGTCCTTGCCATCCGTTATTTTGCCGCGCTTTCCAAAGAGAGCGTCTGCCTCGTCAAAAAAGAGTACTGGTCTTGTTTTCTGTGCAAATGCAAAGATTTGTTCCAGGTGCTTTTCCGTCTCGCCGATATATTTGTCAAGCACATGGGACAAGTCAATCTGGTACAGGGCAGTTCCGAGTTCCTTTGCAAGGGCGTGCGCGGTCATGGTTTTTCCGGTTCCGGGAGGGCCGTAGAGCAGCACAGTCACAGCTCTCCCATAAGGATACTGGCATGCGAGGTTCCACTCCTCAAACATGCGATAGCCTTCGGAGGCGGCACAGCGGATCTGTTCCAGTATGTTTTTGGTTTGTGCAGGCAGCTTTAGCGTTTCAAACCCGAAGGCGGGATAGAGAAGCTGTCCGGGCATTCCGCTTTGTTCTCTGTGCAGTATCGCGTTGCATATGCTGGAAAAATCTTGTGCCTGATACTGCGCGGAAGTCTGCCAGAGCGCTGCGGCATCAGCGATTTCGCTTGCGGTAAGCTGGAAGCGCACAGCGCAGCGTGCACAGTCAATAGGCAGCTCAAAGAGCCTGGAAAAACCGCGAAATACAATTTCGCGCTCTGCGCGCGTCAGTTGTCCGAGCGCAAACTGCTGCAGGGAAAGCCGGCTGTCAGCTGAAAAGTGGATACCGGCGTCAGCGCACAGAATCACAGGAATCTCTGCTTCTGCCAGGGGCAGAACAGCAGCAGAGACAAGGTCTGACGGTGTAATCTGTGCCGTGGAGAGCAGGGAGGCAGTGATCTCGTAAAAGCATACTGCAGCATCCCGCAGAAATGCAGTATGGATCAGCATTTTCCAGAAATGTCCCTCGTCCGTGCCGGGTGTCAGAATCGTTCTGCATTGCGACATGTCGATCAGAATCAGGTCCTTTTTCAGCAGATGTGCGATATGTTTCGCCAGAAAACGTCTTCCGCCAGAGCCGCTGACAAGAAGTGCTTTTGGGCGTAAGCTGTCTGCCTGAAGCCACGCTGCGCCGTTTCGGGCCAGGTCCTGATGGAGAAACAGGGGATGCAATGCCGCGTCGTGAACAAAATATTCCGCGCGGTCAGAAAATAATTTTGGAAACAGTTCATCTGTCCCGGTCAGATAGGAGATCAGGGCATTGTCAATCTCGATTGCCGCAAGGGGGAGAAGATTTTTATTCCAGTCAACAGAACAGATTTTCTGTAGTTTCTGCAGTCTGCGCAAGATGTCATTGCAGCTAGAATACGAGACGCCTTCGAGTTCAGCTGCAAGCTGTATGGTCACTATATTTCCGGTGTAATAGTTCAAGTAGGCGGCAAATTCCGGCACGTACGCTGCTGCAAGGCAGAGATCGAGCGCATTGTACAGGATGCCGCTGTCCGGGTCTGTCTCACCGCCGCATATGCGCGCGAGCAGGTCATGATAGCGTGTGGCCTCTGTCCCGGTATCACACTGCCACGCGTCAAGCTGTTCTACGGTCAGGCGCTCTGTGAGTATGCGAAGATAGGGAAAGCGCTCAAAACTGTCTGTGCGCCCTGTCTCCTCGAGGTACATATGTGTTTTCAGGATAATCTGGCAGATTGTTATTTCGAGAAAGTTCATAGGAAAGTCGTCTCCTTTTTGAAGATAATCAGGCTTGAAATCAATCTTATCATACCAGATAAGGTCGGGAATGAATAGAGAAAACTTACAATACTTTGTTTGAACAACAACCTTATTGACATGAAATTACATATTCGCGTATAATACTTTTACAATGATATTTATATGTTTTCGTGTCAGGAATTGTAAAGAGACAGTAGAACCATACCGCTCGGGATATATTTGCGGTTCCTTGGAGCATGTTTGAACAGTGTTCTGGAGTGGAGATAAGGAATGAAGAACAAGAAGAAAGAAAACAAAGCGGACGGAGGAAGATCGCTGCTTTTTTCCATACTGATCGTCTTTGGCATACTGGGAGCCTTTGTATTCTCAGTTGCACACAGGATATCGAGAGAGATGGCGGATTCAGCGATTCAGAATCTGAGTGAAAGCCTGGATTTGATAGAGAGCACGATAGAGGCAGTTCTCGATAAAAATGCCGAGTATCAGCGGCTGATGGCGCAGGAGATCGCGATGGCTCCGGACATGGAGGAATATGTCCAGACTTACCGGGACAGCCAGACAATGGTAAAGATTTCACTCATACGCGCTGGGGAGACGGAGGGCATATCCAACACAGGTGAGTGCTTCTCGGAAGAAGGGCTGGATTTTTCATCGAGCGGAAAGGTGGAAGGCGTGGCAGTCTCCGCGTCCTATGTAAATTTTATGGGCACATGGGCCTATACCATGAGATGTCCCGTGGAGAAAGGCGGGAAGGAAATAGCGTCCCTCTACATTGAATATGTCTATGACTCGCTGGACAAATCGCTCCCCGACGGATTTTACAATAAAAAGGCGATGCTCTACATTATGGATGCCCAGAGTGAGCGGTTTGTGCTCAAGCCGAAAGGAATGGGGGAGCGCAGCGCAGGGCATCTGAATCTGGAAGATTTTTTCCGGGCAAACGATATTATGGATAAGGGGCTGCGGCAGGAAGTGCTCACGAGTGTGCAGAACGGCAAAAATATTATGTTTAACCATGAGATCCGCGGGAAAGATGCGCTGATCTATATGTGGTCCGTGAACGATGGCACACTCTATCTGATTGGCTATGTTCCGATCAATGCAATCCAGCAGGAAGGGAAATCAGTCAATCAGAATATCCTGATTGTTGTCGCTGTGATGCTGATTGCGTTTTTTCTGTGCTGCACGATATACTATTTTTATAACAGGCAGCAGAACAGGCTCCGAAAAGAGCAGGACAGAGAGCGGGAGATACATAACAGACAGCTGGCGGAGGCGCTGCAGGCGGCACAGATTGCAAGCAATTCCAAGACGATGTTTCTCTCCAACATGTCACACGATATCCGCACCCCCATGAACGCGGTGATTGGCTTCACGACGCTGCTTGCCAGAGACGCGGACAATCCGGAGAAAGTGCGGGAGTACACGAAGAAGATTATGGCGTCCGGGCAGCATCTGCTCAGCCTGATAAACGATATCCTGGATGTCTCAAAGATTGAGAGTGGCAAGGTGGTGCTGAGCGTGGAGGAATTTACCCTGAATGATCTGGTTTCCTCCGTGGATGCGATCATCCGTCCCATGGCGGCGGCGCGGCAGCAGAAATTTCATGTCGAGGTGACTAACGTAGAGCACGAGTACCTAGAGGGCGACGAGACGCGGATCAACCAGATTCTGATCAACCTGCTTTCCAATGCAGTCAAGTACACTCAGGAGGGCGGCAATATCTGGTTCCGCATCATCGGCAAAAAGCAGCGCAGCCCGCAGTACGAGCACATCCAGATTGAGGTGCAGGACGACGGGTATGGGATGACGCCGGAGTATCTCGAAGTGATCTTTGACGCGTTTACAAGGGCGGAGAACAGCACGACAAACAAAGTGCAGGGCACGGGACTTGGCATGGCAATCACCAAGAATATCGTGGAGCTGATGGGCGGCACGATCGATGTCTCGAGCGAGATCAATAAAGGGACACTGTTCCGGGTGGAGCTGGAGCTTCGCGTACCAAAGGGGCATGCCTACCGGCAGTTCTGGGAGGAAAATGGAATTTCCAGAATGCTGGCAGTGGACGGCGAACAGACTGCCTGCGAGAATATCCGGCTGCTGATGAGCGCATCCGGGGTCTTGACAGACGTTGTCTCAAGCACAGAAGATGCCATACAGCAAATACGGCAGAACCAGTTGTCAAAAGCGGGGTATCAGATGCTTTTGATTGACTGGAATATTGTGGAGACGGAGGGAATTGAGAAGATAAAGGCGCTCAGGGCGCTTTTGGATGATACGGCGGTGCTTTTGTTTTTGGCGGACTATGAGACGGAGGGAACAGAAAAAGCACTTGCGCTGCAAAATGCAGGACTTCTTGCCAGGCCGTTTTTTGTATCTGCAGTTCAGCAGAAAATTATGGAGATGAAATCCGCCCGGGGAGAGGGGCAGGCAGCGGTGCACGCCGACGCGGACAGCCTGGAAGGACTGCGCTTTCTCGCTGCGGAGGACAATGAGATCAACGCTGAGATCCTGAGCGAGATCCTGTCGATGGAAGGAGCAGACTGTGAGATTGTCGAAAACGGGCAGATGGCAGTGGAGCGGTTTGAGACTGCTGCAGAGGGAGAGTTTGACGCGATCTTGATGGATGTCCAGATGCCGGTCATGAACGGTTACGACGCGACGCGGGCAATCAGGGCGCTGGCGCGCAGGGACGCAGAGACAATCCCGATTATTGCTATGACGGCGAACGCCTTTGCGGAGGATGAGAAGGAGGCACTGGACGCCGGCATGAATGTTCATCTGGCAAAGCCAATCGACGTGGAGCTGTTAAAGAAAGTTATCGTGCAATATATCTATCAGGAAAGGAATCAGGAATGAGGAAGCAGATTAGGAGATGGGCAGTGATCTGTCTGGCAGGAGTGGCCGTGTCTGCGCTTGCAGCCTGTGCAGACACAGCCGGCAACAATATCATGACATTTGAAAAGGCAGACGAGAGAGTGGTGACGCTGTTCAGCCCGATGGAGAAGACGAAACCCGATGCCGACAATACAGCCAGGAGCGCGTCGGAGAAAACGGTCACCATGGCAGAGGAGCAGCTGGGACTGACCGTGGAGTACATCACCTACACGGCCGAGGACTACAATGACAAGACATATGATGATGTGGCGCTGGAGAGGGCGCGCAGCAACATGGACGATCTGTACCTGCTGAATCCCGATGTGATTCAAATACTGGCTGCGGAGGACAGACTGATGGATTTGTCAGGACTTGACAGCGCTAAAAATCTGCGCGATGTCGTCAAGGCTGCAAATGTTGTGGACGGTAAGCTGGTGGCGATTCCGCAGGAGGTTGTGGCGTACGGCCTGTTTGTAAACAAGGATATGTTTGACACGTGTCAGCTGGAACTGCCGGAAACGCCGGAGGAATTGCTGGAATGCTGCCGAGTGTTCCGGGAGAACGGGATCGAGACGCCGATCGGTGCAAACCGCTGGTGGCTGGAGACGTTTGTGCTCGCACAGGCGTATGCGGATTTGTACAACGGGGGAAACACGGAGGCAGAAATCGCGGCGCTCAACAGCGGGGAGAAGAAATACAGCGATTATATGCGTCCCGGGTTCGAGTTTCTCCAGGAGCTGATAGATCAGGGGTATATTGATGCTGAAAAAGCGTATGTGAGCGAGGCGATAGAGGGGGAAGGCGCGGATTTCCTGGCGCAGAAGACGCCGATTGTCATGGCGTACTGGGGAGCGGCAAACACAGACACCGCTTACGGAAATCCCGATTTCAACATGCTGGTTATCGGTTTTCCAAGCAGCCGGGGGCAGATGCCGGTCATGCCCATGACGGGAATTGGCGTTGGGGCTGGTGCGAAACATGCTGAGGACGCCTTGAAGACCCTGGAAATCATGACCTCCGATCAGGCGCTAAAGGTCTATACAGAAACCAACAAGGTGATTTCCCCATCCAAAAATATCGAGGTGGACTGCATTCCTGCGCTCAAGCCGCTCAACGACAGAATCAATGAGAATGTCTTTGTCCTTGGATCCAATGCATCTATGAAAGTCGAGCAGTGGGGCAATACCTGCAGCATCGTGCGCAAGCTTTTGAACGGCGCCCC
>CAMWOK010000008.1 GCA_947175845.1 uncultured Lachnospiraceae bacterium
GATGGAGCTCCGTCATCTATTTTGCGGCGCTGTCCGGCATCAGCCCGGAGCTGCATGAGGCGGCAAAGTGCGACGGCGCGACCAAGTTCCAGATTATCCGATACATTGACCTTCCGTCCATTCTTCCGACGGCGACGATTCAGCTCATCTTAAGCTGCGGCAGCATCCTGTCTATCGGCTTTGAGAAGGCGTATGCGCTGCAGAATGACTTGAACCTGTCCGTGTCAGAAATTATTTCAACGTATGTGTACAAGGTCGGTATGATCGACAACAACATGTCATACTCCTCGGCAATCGGCCTGTTCAATACGATTATTAACATGGTCATGCTGATACTTGTCAACAAGATTGCGGATAAGATGTCCGGAACAAGCCTATTCTAAAGGGGGGATACAGCATGAAAAAAGAAAAAGAAATGGATGTGCAGTCAAACATCAAACGATGCAAAGAAGACGTAATCTTTGACACCGTTATATTCATTATTTTGACTTTCCTGTTTTTGATTGTTGCGTATCCGCTCTGGTGGGTTATCATCTCCTCGGTCAGCGATCCGAAGGCGGTGTCCGGCGGCCAGGTAATCTGGCGACCGATTGGCTTTACCATGAAAGGCTACGCGGAGGTTTTCGAGGACGACTCCATCGTGCGAAGCTTTTTGAACTCTGTTCTGTACACAGTGTGCGGCGTGCTGGTGAACCTGGCTGTGACGCTCCCGACTGCGTACGCACTGTCGCGTGACAAATTCGGCGGCAAGAAGATCATCACACTGTTTTATGTCATTACCATGTTCTTCGGCGGCGGCTTGATTCCGACCTACTTGGTTGTGCAGTCGTGCGGTTTGCTTGACAGCATGTGGGCGCTGATTCTGCCGGGCTGTCTGAGCGTTTACAACATGATCGTGGCGCGTACCTTCTTCAAGACGAACATCTCGGAGGAGCTCTACGAGGCAGCGGAGATTGACGGCTGTACGCAGGGAAGATTCTTCTTCCAGATTGCCCTGCCGCTCTCCGGCGCAATCACGGCCATCATGGTTCTGTACTACGGCGTAGGCCACTGGAACTCATACTTCTCCGGTTTGATTTACCTGTCCGACCAGAACAAGTATCCGCTGCAGCTGGTATTGCGCAGCATCCTGATCACAAATGAGTCCGCGCTGCAGCAGGCGGCGACAACCGCGGAGGCGAGAGCGGCGCTCAATGAGAAGAAGGAATTGATCGAGCTTATGAAGTACTCCCTAATCATCATAAGCAGTATCCCGGTACTGATTCTCTATCCGTTTATCCAGCGTCACTTCGTAAAGGGCGTTATGATTGGTTCTGTAAAGGGATAACACTAGTTATAATTTAATATAAGGAGGATTTTATATGAAGAAAAAGTTGGTAGCAATGCTCTTGACAACGGTGGTGTGCGCGACGACGCTCGCAGGCTGCGGAGGTGGCGGCGACACCGGCAGCAAGGACGACAAGAAGGATGATTCCACATCCACATCCGCACCCAAGGAGGTAGATGCGGACGGCAAGATAGACGGCATTATGTACGCGGAAGGACTTCCGATTGTCGATGAGGGAACTTACAGTTTCTCTATCTTCTGCGACGACTCAAGCCCGACAGGTGAGTTCTACATGCTCGATGAGTTCAAGAAGCAGACCAACGTAGATGTCGAGCTGCAGATCAACGCGTATGAGAACGCGACAGAGAAGATGAACCTGGCGCTGAACTCCGGCAATTATGCAGACGTGATCGGCGGCTGGATTCTGTCCGATTCCATGATTCTTACATACGGTGTGGAGCAGGGCGTGTTTATTCCGCTCGAGGATATCTTTGAGCAGTACTGCCCGAACATCAGCGCGATCCTCGATCTTCCGGGCGTGCGCGAGAAGATGACGGCGCCGGACGGCCACATTTACACGATTCCGTATGTGTGCGGTGACACTACAGTAGGCTACAGCCCGTACATCAGCACTAAGTGGCTTGAGAATGTCAACATGGAGATGCCGACGACGACAGACGAGTTTGAGGCGGTGCTGAAGGCGTTTAAGGAGCAGGATGCGAACGGAAACGGTGACCCGAACGATGAGATACCGTTCTCAACTGACCCGAACAACAAGTCTCTGGAAGCGATGACAGGATACTTTGGACTGCCGATGTCAAAAGAGGGACTCACAGTTGTGGACGGCGAGAATGCTTACGCCGGAATCAGCTCCCAGTACAGAGAGTGCTTAAGCTGGCTCAACAAGCTGTATGAGCAGGGACTGATTGACACCGAGATCTTTACGCAGGACTCTGCGACCTGGGAAGGAAAGGGCAACAAGGATCTGTACGGCGTGTCGATCGCATATGGTTCCAACGAGTTTTCCGGAATTGAGCAGACTCCTGAGAAGCCGCCTTATGATCCGCTTCCGGTGCTGAATGCAGATAAGGGTGGTCAGTGGCTGAGAGCGACGCTCGGCAACTCTACTTACAGAACACAGGCGGTTATCACAGACAATGCAGAGCATCCTGAGATCATCGCAAGATGGTTTGACAATGCGTTTGCGTTTGAGAACGGTATTGGATGTACAGTCGGACCTGTAGGTCTTGTATGCTTCCAGGAGGAGGGAGACAAATACCGCAGGATTGATACCAAGACACTGGATGAGGAAACACAGGAGAAGGTGAGCTGGTCGAACCTCTGGCCGCAGTCTTTGCCGAAGTACACTCCGATCGGATGGAAGCCTATCGAGGAGAATCCGAACTACGACGAGAAGAAGGCAGTTGAGGAGTTCTATGAGCCGTATCTGACGAAAGATATCGTAGAGTCCATCTGGGTAGACTCTGAGTCTGTAGAAATTTATTCAGAGTATAAGACTGCAATTGATGATTATTTCCGTCAGCAGCAGGCACTGTTTATTTCTGGTGAGCAGGACATTGATGACGACAAGGCATGGCAGGCTTACAAGGATGGTTTCGAGGGTCTTGGACTGTCCGAGTATCTTGAGATCCGCGGCATCACAAATGTTATCGAGTAACAGTTGTTCTGTCAGATGTATCTGAAAGTTGGTGCAGCACGATAGCGGTTGCAAGTAAGACGCAATGCTGTACTGATTGAGGGCAGGTTACAGTTTTGGCTGTGCCTGCCCTCATTTTATCGGTATGACTATTTTTTAAGAAAAAAGGAGGGCTTTATCCTATGATGCAGCAGTGGTTTCGGGATGCGAAGCTGGGAATCTTTATCCACTATGGAATTTATGCGGTGGGGGATGTCTCCGAATCGTGGTCTTTTCACAATGGTGTGATTTCCTATGAAGATTATATGAAGCAGTGCGAGGGATTCACCGCGTCAAAGCTGGATATGCACAGCTGGGCAAGATTGTTTAAGAAGGCGGGCGCACAGTATGTGGTCATGACCACAAAACACCACGACGGCGTGGCGCTGTTTGACACACAGTACAGCGATCTGAGTGTCGTGAAGAAGACGCCGGCGGCGAGAGACCTGGTGAAGGAGTACGCGCAGGCGCTGCAGGAGGAAGGTCTGAAAGTCGGAATGTACTATTCTCTGATTGACTGGTCGGACCCGCGCTACCGCACTGTCTATCCCGAGGGGAAGGCCAAGGAGGAGTGTCTCGATGACATCTACGGCTCACCTGCGGGAAAGGATGAGGATCCCGAGCAGTGGGAGCGCTTTCTCGAGTTTAACAACAACCAGTTGAAGGAGCTGATGACACAGTACGGCACGGTGGACTTATTGTGGTTTGACGGCGACTGGGAGAGAAGTCCTAAGCAGTGGAAGATGCCGGCGTTCCGGGAGTATTTGCACACGCTCAACCCGAACGTGGTGCTCAACTCGAGAATGCAGGGCTACGGGGACTACGAGACGCCGGAGCAGGGCATTCCCATCTACGGGATGGAGGGCGAATGGGAGTTCTGCACGACCATCAACGGCTCCTGGGGTTATCGGCCTTCCGACAACGACTACAAGACGCCGGGACAGATCGTTCGGATGTTCTGCGATTGTATTACGTTGGGTGGCAGGATGCTGCTCGACATCGGACCGCGCGAGGACGGCACGATCGACGAGCGCCAGGAGCATGTGCTCACGGAGCTTGGCAGCTGGATTGCGGACCACGAGGAGGCGGTGTATGGCACGGGTAAGGGGCTGAGCTACCATCAGTTCTTAGGTGGAAGCACCCTCTCGGCAGACCGGCAGACACTGTATCTGTTCGTCTATGACAAGCCGCTCGAGGCGCTTTGCCTCAAGGGTATCAAGACGCCGATCCGATGTGTCAGCGTGCTGCACACAGGCGAGGAGCTCAAATTCACCTACACCGGATCGCTGCCGTGGAGCGGCATTCCCGGAACAGCCTGGATCTGGGCAAAAGACATGGAGCTTCATCCCTATGCAACGGTATTAAAGGTTGAATTAGACGGAGAGATCACGTATAATTTAGGACATGGAGAAATCACGTACAATTTAGGTAATTGAGAAGGATGCATGATGTCGGTGGCATGACAGCCGGAGGATACAGAGTATGGAATTGAATCAGAATCAGGAGAAGCTCGCGGCGTACCGCGAGCGCGCAAGGGAACTTGTAAAACAGATGACGCTGGAGGAGAAGGTTGCGCAGACGCAGAACCGGTCCCCGGCGATAGAGCGCCTGGGAATCAAGGCGTACAACTGGTGGAATGAGGCGCTGCACGGCGTTGCCAGGGCGGGAACAGCGACCGTGTTCCCGCAGGCAATCGGCCTGGCGGCGACCTTCGACGAGGATCTGATGGAGCAGGTTGGCGACGCCGTCTCCACGGAGGCGCGCGCCAAGTTCAACATGCAGCAGGCGGGGGAGGACACGGACATCTACAAGGGGCTGACCTTCTGGGCGCCCAACGTCAACATCTTCCGCGACCCGCGCTGGGGGCGCGGGCAGGAGACGCTGGGCGAGGATCCATACCTGTCCGGCCGCATGGGGCTGCGTTATGTGGAAGGCTTGCAGGGGCACGACGAGAATTACCTCAAGACGGCGGCGTGCGCAAAGCACGTGGCAGTGCACAGCGGTCCCGAGGAGGTGCGCCACGAGTTTGACGTGCACGTCAGCGAGCAGGATCTGCGCGAGACGTATCTGCCGGCGTTCGAGGCGTGCGTGAAAGAGGCGAAGGTGGAGGCGGTCATGGGCGCGTACAACAGGCTTGACGGCGTACCGTGCTGCGGAAACCACAAGCTCCTGATAGATATTCTGCGCGGCGAGTGGGGCTTTGAGGGCCATGTGGTCTCCGACTGCGGGGCGCTCGAGGACTTCCATCTGCGGCATCATGTGACCGCGACGCCGACCGACACTGCCGCGATGGCGATGAACAACGGGTGCGACTTAAACTGCGGCAGGATGTTCGGGTTTCTCGTGCAGGCTGCGCGGGAGGGACTGGTCGACGAGGCGCGGATCGACGAGGCGGTCGTCAATCTGTTCACGGCGCGGATGAAGCTGGGCGTGTTTGACGAGAAGGGCGACAACCCGTTTGACGCGATTCCGTTCAGCGTGGTGGATTCCGGAAAGATGCAGGCGCTCAACGAGGAAGTGTCGAGAAGAACTGTAGTTCTGTTGAAGAATGCAAACCGCACACTGCCGTTAGACCTGTCAAAGCTTGGCACGATCGGCGTCATCGGCCCCAACGCGAACAACCGGCGCGCCCTGGTCGGCAATTACGAGGGGACAGCGGCCCGCTACATCACGGTGCTCGAGGGCATTCAGGACTACGTGGGCGACCGCGCGCGCGTGCTCTACTCCGAGGGCGGCCACCTGTACAAGGACCGCACCACGAGCCTTGCGCAGGCGAACGACCGCGCGTCGGAGGTGCGCCAGGTGTGCGCGGACAGTGACGTCGTCATCGCCGTCATGGGCCTCGACGCCGGTGTGGAAGGCGAGCAGGGCGATGCCGGAAACGAGTACGGAAGCGGCGACAAGCCAAACTTAGGGCTGCCCGGCGTGCAGCAGGAAGTGCTTGAGATTGCGAAGCAGAGCGGGAAGCCGGTGATACTGGTGCTTCTGTCGGGCGGTGCACACGCAATCACTTGGGCGGACGAGCATCTCGACGCGGTTGTGCAGGGATGGTATCCGGGCGCGCGCGGCGGGAAGGCGATCGCGCAGATTTTGTTTGGGGATGCATCCCCGGAGGGCAAGCTTCCGGTCACGTTCTACCGCTCGTCGGAGGAGCTGCCGCCGTTTGAGGACTACGCGATGGCGGGCAGAACCTACCGCTACATGAAGCAGGACGCGCTGTACCCGTTTGGCTACGGCCTCTCGTACACCGAGTTTGCCTACAGCGAAACACAGCTTCTGACAGGGAGTGCGCTGACGGACGACGGTGTGGAGATTCAGACCACCGTGAAGAATGTGGGCGCGATGGACGCGGCGGAGACCGTGCAGGTGTACGTGCGCGCGGAGCACTCGGACATGCCGCACGGACAGCTTAAACACATCGTCAAAGTGCGCCTGAAAGCGGGGGAGGAAAAGAAAGTTACAATACATCTTTCGCCCGACGCGTTTATGTTGTATAATGAAGAGGGTGTAAAGGAGCTGCAAAAGGGGCGCTATACGATCTATGTGGGCGGCCAGCAGCCAGACAGGCGAAGCGAACAGCTCACAGGGCACACGGTTGCTCAGCTCACAGTTGACGCCTGAGGGGAATTTGCAGCAGTTTAATAATGATGATATAAATGAGAATGGAGGGAAATCAAGATGGCAAAAATTATAGGAAAAGACCTGCCGAACATGCCGTGGCAGGAGCCTTCAGGGGAGTGTAAGCTCCCGGTGTGGCGCTATGACAACAACCCGATTATCGACCGGTTTGCGACCAAAAATTCCAACAGCATCTTCAACAGCGCGGTGGTTCCGTTCGAGGATGGCTATGCGGGCGTGTTCCGCTGCGACAGCAAGTCGATCAGCATGGACATCTTTCCGGGATTCAGCAAGGATGGCATTCACTGGGATATCTCGGACGAGCCGGTGGCGTTCCAGGGCGCGCACCCGGAGGTGGCAAAGCGCGATTTTCGGTATGACCCGAGAGTTTGCTTCCTCGAGGACAGATACTATATCACATGGTGCAACGGCTACCATGATTACCCCACAATCGGCGTGGGATACACATTTGATTTTCAGAAATTTTACCAGCTCGAGAACGCATTTTTGCCATTCAACCGCAACGGCGTTCTGTTTCCGAGGAAAATCGGCGGCAACTACTATATGCTGAGCCGCCCGAGCGACAACGGGCACACACCGTTTGGCGATATCTTCCTGAGCGAGAGCCCGGACCTGAAATACTGGGGATGCCACCGTCATGTGATGGGCACCATCAAGGGGGACTACTCCGCATGGCAGTGCACCAAGATCGGCGCGGGCAGCGTTCCCATCGAGACGGATGAGGGATGGCTGCTGATCTATCACGGCGTCATCACGACCTGCAACGGGTATGTGTACCGCATGGGATGCGCGCTGCTGGATCTGGGCGAGCCGTGGAAGGTACTCAAGAGAACAAGAAATTATATATTAGCACCGCATGAACTGTACGAGTGCATGGGTGATGTGCCCAACGTGGTATTTCCGTGCGCGGCTCTGACAGACGCCGCGACAGGCCGGATTGCCATCTATTATGGGTGCGCAGACACCGTCACCGGTCTGGCGTTTACGACAGTCGACCGCCTGATGGCAAGTATGGAGTAGCATAGGGGGGCTGCCGCAGATAAAGAAAGTGAAAGCTTTGATTTGTTTTGCGGCGGCTTTCTTTGTCAAAAAAATTGATAATTCAATAAAATTATAGGATAATATAGGGAGGAAGCATTATGATTTTGCTGCCAAAACCGAAACAGGTGGAAGAGAGACAGGGGTTTTATGAGCTGGGCTGGAACAGCGTGATCGCGGTGGACAGCGCAATCGGGGACACGGCAGAGGAGCACGGCTGCGTCTACGCCGCAGTCTTGCAGGACGGCCTCAGACAGAGCACAGGGTTTACATGTGCGGTGACAAAGGGCGCGGGCCGCGCGCAAGATATTGTGCTGAAGAAGGATTCCGCGCTCGAGGCGCAGGAGTACCATCTGTCAGTGACCGAGACGGGGATCGTGATTGCGGGCGGCGATGGCGCGGCGGTGCTCTACGGCGTGCAGACACTCTGCCAGATTGCGTCGCAGAGCGGTGCAATGATACCGTGCGTGGAAATCGCGGACGCGCCGGACATCAAGAGCCGCGGATATTTCTTTGACGAGACGAGAGGGCGCGTGCTGACGCTCGACGGGCTCAAGCGCATGGTCGACCGCATCAGCCGCTACAAGATGAACGAGTTTCAGCTCTATGTGGAGCACACATACCTGTTCCGGGATCTGACCGAGATGTGGCGCGACGAGACGCCGCTGACGGCGGAGGATATCCTTGAGCTGGACCGCTACTGCAGGGAGCGCCATGTCGAACTCGTCCCGTCGCTGGCAAGCTTCGGTCACCTGTACATGCTGCTGTCGACAAAGAGCTACGGCGACCTGTGCGAGCGCGAGAACTCCTGGAAGGAGCCGTTCTCGTTCTGGGACAGAATGCGCCATCACACGATGAACGCGACGGACGACAGGGCGCTGGCGCTGGTGAAGGAGATGCTCACAGAGTACGGGGCGCTGTTCACCTCCGGCAAATTCAACATCTGTGCCGACGAGACGTTCGACCTCGGAAAAGAGAAGTCAAAGGAGACGGCAGAGCGCGAAGGCGTGCATGAGATGTACATCAAATACGTGAATGAACTGTGCACGTTTTTGACCGCGCGCGGCAAACAGCCGCAGTTTTTCGGGGATATCATCTGCAAGAACCCGGACTATATCAGCAGGCTGCCCGAGAACACGCTGTGCCTGACCTGGGGCTATGCGCCAGAACAGCGCGAGGAGGAGTGCCGTCTCATGGCGGAGGCGGGAGCAAGGCAGTACGCCTGCCCGGGTGTCTGCGGCTGGAACCAGTGGATGAACCTGCTGGAGAACTCGTACAAAAACATCACAAGAATGTGCAGCTACGCCCGCAAGTACCATGCGGAGGGCGTTCTCAACACAGACTGGGGCGACTGCGGTCATGTCAACTACCCTGCATTTTCCGTGCCGGGCATGATTTACGGCGCGTGCTTCTCATGGAGCCCGGAGGAGATCGGCTTTGACGAGATCAACCAGCAGATCTCGCGCCTGGAATATAATGACCACTCCGGCGCATTTGTGGGACAGATGGCGCAGATCCCCAACTACAGCATATTTGACTGGTGGGCTGCAAACATCTGCTACGAGAAGTTTGTGCTGGGTCACGATCCGGAGAACGACAAGCTGCTGCCGGATGGCGTGAAGAAGGCGGGTGCTGCAGAGAAGGCGGATCAGAAGCTGTGCGACATCATGCGGCAGATGAAACAGACCGCAGCCAGCATGGATGCGCAGAACAGACCGATAGTGGCGGAGGTCGATCTCGCAGTCGAGGCGATACGCATCTGGAACAAGGTCGGAACCATGCTTGCCGCAAAGGAGAGCGGGGAGACCTGGGACGAGGCGGAAGCGTGCGGACTCGCATCGAGGATGGAGCGCTGGTTTATGGCGTACAAGCAGCAGTGGCGCGCGGTCAGCAGAGAGGGCGACCTGCACCACATTGCGGACATCGTATTCTGGTACGCAGACTGTCTGCGGGGCAGAAAAGTATGGGGATAGTTTTTTAAGATAAGGAGAAACAGACAATAATGCAATTTTTGGACAAGAGGGTTCAGGTCATCTGTGATGAACTGAAAAAAATCAAGGTAAAGCAGAAGTTTTTAATCGAGGACTGGACGTACAAGGAAGGCAATTTTATCTATCCTGAGGACGCGCGGGCGGATGCGGCAGAGTGGAAAAATTTTGACTGCAGAACCATGCACTGGTACGGCAAGGATCGTCACTACTGGTTCCAGACCACGTGGAAGGTGCCGCAGGAGATGGACAAAAAGCCCCTGTGGCTGCGCGTGTACACGCAGATCGACGAGTGGGATGACGCCAAGAATCCGCAGTTTCTGCTGTTTGTGAACGGTGAAGTTGTGCAGGGTGTCGACATGAACCACAGGGAAGTCTTCCTGCGCGCTGAGGCGAAGGCAGGCGAGGAGCTGACGATTGAACTGCAGGCGTACACCGGCATTCTGCACACCGAGTTTAATCTGATTGTGGAGGCGCAGGAGATCGACGCCGCAATCGAGAAGCTCTACTACGATTTGTGGGTGCCGCTCGCGGCGTTTCCGCGCATGGACCCGGACGACAGAAACCGCAAAGAGATCGAGGAGATTCTCAACACGACCGTGAATTTCCTGGATCTGCGCACACCGTACTCGGAGGCGTTTTACAGCACATTGCAGCAGGCGTCCGACTATATCGACGAGGCGCTCTACGCGGATCACGCAGGCTACACCGACATCATCGCGACCTGCATCGGCCACACGCACATCGACGTGGCGTGGTGGTGGACTGTGGCGCAGACGCGCGAGAAGGTCGGCCGGAGCTTTGCGACCGTGCTCAAGCTGATGGAGGAGTACCCCAACTACAGATTTATGTCCAGCCAGCCGCAGCTCTATGTGTTCCTCAAGGAGCGCTATCCCGCGCTCTATGAGAAGATCAAGGAGCGCGTGCGCGAGCAGCGCTGGGAGCCAGAGGGCGGTATGTGGGTCGAGGCGGACTGCAACCTGACCTCCGGCGAGTCGCTGGCAAGGCAGTTTTTGTACGGCAAGCGCTTTTTCAAGGAGGAGTTCGGCGTGGACAACCGCATTCTGTGGCTGCCCGATGTGTTTGGCTACTCCGGGGCGCTCCCGCAGATTATGAAGAAGTGCGGCATCGACTATTTCATGACCACAAAGCTTGCGTGGAACCAGTTTAACAAGGTTCCGTACGACACGTTGATGTGGCGCGGAATCGACGGCACGGAGATCCTCACGCACCTGATAACGACGCTGGGCGTGGGACAGCCTGTCGCGAACTTCTTTACCACGTACAACGGTCTGCTGCATCCTGACGCGATCATGGGCGGCTGGGAGCGCTACCAGAACAAAGACATCAACAACGATATCCTGATCTCCTACGGCTACGGCGATGGCGGCGGCGGCCCGACCAGGGAGATGCTCGAGACCTCGATCCGTATGGAGAAGGGTGTCAAGGGCATTCCCAAGGTGCGCCAGGCGTTTGCGCGCACGTACTTTGACGAGCTGAAAGAGCGCGTGGGGGACAACAGACGGCTGCCTGTGTGGGAGGGCGAGTTCTACTTCGAGTACCACAGGGGAACGCTGACTTCCATGGCGAGAAACAAGCGCTCCAACCGCAAGTCTGAGCTGGGTCTGATGGATCTGGAACTGCTGTCGGTGCTGGCGGCGCAGGAGACGGCGTACCCTGCACAGGAGCTGGAATCCATGTGGAAGACTGTGCTGTTAAACCAGTTCCACGACATCCTGCCAGGTTCGTCCATCCGCGAGGTGTACGAGGTGACAAAGGCAGAGTACGAGGCGATTGCGGCACAGCTTGCAGACCTGATCGGCACGCGCGCGAGGGCGCTTGCGGGAACCGGCGACGCCGTGACAGTATTCAACACGACCGGGACGACGCGGGCGGACATCGTGAACCTCGGCGCGTTTGCGGGCAGCGCGATTGCGGACAGCGACGGCGTGGTATACCCGGTGCAGAAGACCGCGGACGGCAGCGTGGCGTTTGTGAAGAACCTGCCATCCAAGGGGTATAAGTCGTTCACAGCGGCGCAGGCAGCGCCGGAGGACAGCCCGTTCACACGCGTGAGCGACTACGAGCTTGAGACGCCGTTCTACACGGTAAAGCTGGACGAGCAGGGCATGTTTACCAGCATCTACGACAAGGAGAACGACCGCGAGGTGATTCAGCCGGGCAAGCGCGCGAACCTGCTGCGCATGTACGAGGACAAGCCGATATACTACGATAACTGGGACATTGACATCTACTACACCGAGAAGTACTGGGATGTGGACGATCTGACCTCTATGGAGTGGACCGAGATCGGACCGGTGCGCGCGGTGCTCGAACTCAGAAGAGCCGCGTCGAACTCGACTGTGGACCAGAAGATTATCTTCTATGCGCAGAGCCGCAGGATTGAGTTTGTGACGCATGTGGACTGGAAGGAGCACCAGACACTGCTCAAGGTGCACTTCCCGGTGGCAGTGCACACGGACGAGGCGACTTTCGACGTGCAGTTTGGAAACCTGACCAGAAAGACGCACCAGAATACAAGTTGGGATGTGGCGCGGTTTGAGAGCTGCGGCCAGAAGTGGATAGATCTCTCCGAGGGCCACTATGGCGTATCCCTGCTCAACGACTGCAAGTACGGGCACTCCGTGAAGGATTCCGACATGGCGCTGACGCTTGTGAAGTCAGGCATCGAGCCGAACCCGACGACGGACCAGGAGGAGCATGTGTTCACGTACGCGCTCTATCCGCACGCGGAGGGCTGGCGCGCAGCGGGCACTGTGGCTGAGGCGTACAACTTAAACCAGCCGCTCACCGCTCTGACAGGCACCGCGGCCAAAGAGGCGTACTCCTTCGCGTCCGTGGATCACAGCAACGTGGTTATCGAGACCATCAAGCGCGCGGAGGACGGACAGGGAACCATCATTCGTATGTACGAGTCAGAGAACGCCTACACCAAGGCGAAACTGACCGTCAACACCCCGTTCCAGCACGCGTCTGTCTGCAACCTGATCGAGGAGGCAGAGGGCGAAGCTGCAGTTTCCGGAAATGAGATTGAAGTGGTGTTAAAGCCGTATGAGGTCGTGACAGTGAAGATCAGCTAAACGATATAAGAGGCACGCAAAGGGCACTTCACACAGGGAAGTGCCCTTTGCGGCTTTTGGGGGTGACACGCCCCGACAGGTAAGAAGAGATTGGAGATTACACTGATGAGAAAGTATGAAAAACTGGAACTGATCCATGAGAATGTCCTGCCCCCGCGGGCGCATTATATTCCGTATGATACGCTGGAGAAAGCGCTGCGGGGCCGGAAGGAAGATTCCGCCTACTACAGGCTGCTCAACGGGGAGTGGGAGTTTCGATATTTTGCCAGGGATATTGACTGCCCGGAAAAGATCACAGAGTGGGACAAGGTGAGGGTGCCTTCCTGCTGGCAGACCACCGGCTATGAGAAGCCCTACTACACCAACGTGGACTATCCCTATCCGGTGGATCCGCCCTACGTTCCGGACGATAACCCGCTTGGCGTGTACCGAAAGGTGATTACCGTGACGGCCGAAGAGGCAGCGCGGGACAACACCATCGTCTTTGAGGGGGTGTCCCCCTGTGTGGAACTCTTTGTGAACGGAACGTATGTGGGGTACTCCACCGTGTCCCACTCCACCTCGGAGTTTGCCATTGACCTGAAAGAGGGGGAGAACGAAATCCTCGCGAGGGTTTACAAGTGGTGCGTATCCAGCTACTTAGAGGACCAGGATTTCCTGCGCAACAACGGTATTTTCCGGGATGTGTATCTGTTGAGCAGACCCGGGGGGCATCTGTTTGACGTCAATATCGGATTTGACGCTTCGGGGATCTGCTATGACGGAAACTATCGGGTGTTTGACGCTGAGGGCAGGGAGACAAACCTGGAAAATCCGATTCTGTGGAATGCGGAACAGCCGTATCTGTACACGGTTGTGGTCGAGGAAGCCAATGAATTTATCCCTGTCCGGATCGGTCTGAGGGACCAGAAGGTTACAGAGAGCGGGGAACTGCTGATCAACGGCGTCAGCGTGAAGCTCAAGGGCGTCAACCACCATGACACGCACGCGCACAACGGCTATGTCCTGACCTGCGACGAGATGCGCAGCGAGCTTCTGCGCATGAAGGAACTCAATATCAATACCATCCGCACGTCACACTATCCGCCCCAGGCAGCTTTCATCGAGCTGTGTGACGAACTGGGGTTCTATGTGGTGGACGAGGCGGATCTGGAGAGCCATGGCTTCTCGACGAGAGAGTGCGCGTGGACGTACGATGCCGACGCGATCTGGCCGGCGAGAAATGCACAGTGGAGAGACGCCTTTGTGGACAGGGCGGCACGCCTCTACGAGCGGGATAAAAACAATGCCTGCGTGGTGATGTTCAGCCTGGGAAACGAGAGCAATTACGGGGAAAATTTCGCCGCCATGAGCCAGTATGTCAGGGCGCGCGAAAAGGAGAGAAAGGGAACAGACAGGCTGGTGCACTACGAGAACGCCAGCTGCAACAATACGATGGCAAAGGACCCGGACACCATCGACGTGGTCAGCAGGATGTACTGGCGGACGGGCGACATGGTGGCCTACCATGAGAATACCGGCGACACAAGGCCTATGTTTCTCTGCGAGTACAGCCACGCCATGGGCAACGGCCCGGGAGATCTGGCGGACTACTGGAGAGTCTTTCGGCAGCATCCCTACATGATAGGCGGCTGTATCTGGGAGTGGGCTGACCACGTGGCGCCGGACGAACAGGGCAGGCTCTGCTACGGCGGCGATTTCGGGGAGGAGACGCACGACGGCAATTTCTGCTGTGACGGTCTGGTATTTTCCGACAGGAGCTTTAAGGCGGGTTCCATGGAGGCCAAATACGCCTACCAGCCGATGGCTGCCTCCTGGGAAAACGGGATGCTGACGGTCTGGAACCGACACGATTTCCGCGATCTGTCCGAGTTTGCGTTCACGTGGGAGGTGACAGCGGACGGAGCGGTGACATCCCAGGGAAGCCTGAACCTTGCCGCGGCAGGGCACGCGTGTGTGTCTGTTCCGCTGGCGCTTGAGATTCCGGCGAGCAGATTCGGCGCCTACTTAAGGATTTCCATGAAGGACAGCGACGGGCACGAGACGGCGTTTGAGCAGATCGCGCTGGAATCCGCACAGATGCAGGCTGCGCAACACACAGATCGCGCCGGGGAGGTTGAAATCACGGCGCAGGGCGAACATGCCGTGATCGCGGGCGAAGGATTTTCCTATCGGTTCAACCTCCACTACGGATATCTGGAGGAACTAGGAGACTATCTGAAAACGCCGATGGAGCTGACTGTCTGGAAAGCGCCCACCGATAACGAGCGCAATATAAAGAACCAGTGGTACAATGAAAAGTATGACAAGGTGCACACAAAGGTGTACAGCTGTGAGATTAACGGCAGCCGGATTGTGGTGAAGGCCGCCCTCGAACCGGTGTCCAGAAGCCCGTTCTTCCGCTTTGAGACGGTTTACACATTCTCTGCGGACGGGCGCATTGACGTGGAGCTCAACGGCGATTTCAGCCAGAACAGACCGTTCCTCCCGCGGCTGGGATTCGCGTTCAAGACTGTGGAGAAGGATTTTGTATACTTTGGATACGGGCCGTACGAGTCCTATATTGATATGCATCACGGCTCCTGGATGGGAAGGTTTGAGAGCAGCGCAGAGAAGGAGTATGTGCCCTACATCAAGCCGCAGGAGCACGGAAGCCACTACAACACCAAGTATCTCAAACTCGGAAAATATGCCTTTGTGTCCAGACAGGGATTTTCGTTAAATGTATCGGCGTATTCCGTCAGGGAGCTGGCTGGAAAGGCGCACGATTTTGAGCTTGTCAGGGATGACTGCACCAATGTGCGGATAGACTACAAGGTCAGCGGAATCGGCTCTGCAAGCTGCGGGCCGGAGCTGTATGAGAAATACCGGATGAACGACAAGAAGGTGCACTTTGCATTCTCGATTGTCCGCGCGGAAGAAATATGATATAAAAAAGGGGGCGCATTGCGCGCCCCTTTTTTGCTTTGGTCAGGTCTGATAATATTTTGCCTGCGCGTGCCACAGCCTGTGGTAGAGTCCGCACGCGTCGAGCAGTTCCTCGTGCGTGCCGGTCTCGACAAGCTGCCCGCTCTCGAACACCATGATGTGGTGGCAGAAGTGGCAGCTCGAGAGGCGGTGGGAGATATAGATGGCTCCCTTGCCCTCGATAAACTGGTTCATGCGCTGGTAGATGTCGGCCTCCGCCACCGGGTCGAGCGCCGCGGTCGGCTCGTCGAGAATCGCGTACGGCGCGTCCTTGCTGAGGCACCTTGCGATCGCGACTTTCTGCCCCTCGCCGCCCGACAGCTCCACGCCGTCGTCATAGAAGTACTTGTAGAGCTGGGTGTGCAGTCCGTCCGGCAGGGTTTTGAGCCGATCGCCAAACCCTGCGTTCTCGAGGGCGCGCTCCACAGCGGCCTCGTCGTAGGTGCTCTCCGCCGCCACGTTCTCGCCCAGCTGCAGCGCAAAGATGCAGAAATCCTGGAACACGGTGGAGAAAAATTTCAGGTACTCCTCGTACTGGTATTCGCGAATATCTGTCCCGTTGAGCAGGATTGCGCCCTCCTGCGGGTCATAGAGGCGGCAGAGCAGCTTGATGAACGTCGTCTTGCCCGAGCCGTTTCTGCCGACAATGGCGACCTTCTCCCCCTTTTTCAGCACGCAGCTGACGTTTGAGAGGCTTGGCGTCTCCACGCCCGGGTAGGTGAAGGTCACGTTGCGAAACTCAAACACATAGTCGTTGAGGATCGCTTCGGTGACGAGCTTTGTGCCTGACGCCGTGCGGTTCTCCAAATCCTGGTAGGCAAAATAGTCGTCAATGTAGTGGATGTTCTGCCAGACATCCCGCACCGCGTTGCACAGCCGTTCGACACCGTAGCTCATCTGCTCCACCATGCCGGTGTATTTCAGCAGGCTGCCTGCGCCGAACGCCCCGCACAGGGCCTTTAATCCCACAAAGATATAGGTGAGAAGGTTGAAGACGCGCGCGGATGTCAATGACATAAGTGTCATTTTTCTGGTGTATTTTTGGGCCTTTGTCTGGAGTGTTTCGAGCTTGTCAAACAGCGCCAGAAGGTGACGGCGCACCATTGTCTGCGCGCGGAACATGCGCAGGTCCTTTCCGCGCTGGTACCCCTTACAGCAGGATTCAAAAATTGCGATAACTTGATTGAAGGGCTGCTGGATATCGTTGTCTGTCTGGTAGCGCACTTTCTGTGTTTTGGCGGCAGCCCAGATCGTGTGGTACGCGGTCAGTCCAAAGAGTCCCAGAAAGACTGCGGGCGACAGCCAGTGGTTCAGCGCCAGCGAAAGTTTGTCTGTCCCCGTAGCTTTCAGCGAGAAAAATTCGATGACCAGCACCGCGGAGATGCAGACTGTAAACAGGCCGCTGAGAATTTGGCTCAGCTGCTGGACAACGGCAAGCACTCCGTGCTCATATCCCCAGTGGGGGATGATGTTTGCCTTCTCGTGCACCTTGGGGTCGCAGACCGTCTCATAGTCCAGCTGCCATGATTTCTCCGCGACTTTCCCGTCAATAATCTTCATCTGCCGGTACTTGAGCACATCCTGAAACTGATATAAAAAGGACAGCAGAAGTCCTGTAAAACAGTTCGCCGCCGCCATCACAATGGCGAGGAAAAACACATAGTTCATATCCCGGTCCGGCAGGGTGAGCTGCGTGATGATTTCCGCAGAGAGCAGAATGCCGATATAGGGGAACGCCGCCTCGAATGCAGCCATCACAAATGTGCAGGGAATCAGCAGCGGGGAGTCCTTCATCAGCATTTTCAACGCCCGCATCAGGCTGTTCCATGCGTTTCTTTTTTTGGTTTCCATCAGATAACTACCTCCCCTTCGAGTCCCGCTTCCTCCAGCTGGTAATATTTGCTCTGCAGCTGGTACATCTCGGTGTACTTTCCGCCTTTTTCAATGAGTTCCCTGTGCGTTCCCATCTCCGCAATCACACCGTTTTCCATCAGGAGAATCCGGTCGCAGAAGTGCGTGCTGGCAAGCCTGTGTGAGATGAACACGGTCGTCTTTCCCTCTGAGAAATCGCGGTAGCGCTCGTACAGCTCGTTCTCCATCAGCGGGTCAAGCGCTGCCGTAGGCTCGTCGAGCACCATCAGCGGCGCCTGCTTGTACAGTGCGCGGGCGAGCATCAGCTTCTGGAGCTCGCCGCCGGAAAACTCAACTGCGCCGTCAAGGATTCCCATGCCAAACACTGTGTCGAGCCCGTCCGGAAGCCGGCTGATTTTATCCTCCAAATCGGCAAGGCGCAGGCACTCTTTCAGGCGCGCCTCGTCCACGCTGCCCTCCGGCACCAGATTTTCCCGGAGTGTGAATGAGAAAAATCCCGTGTCCTGGAAAACGCCGGTAAAGTAATTGAGCCAGGATTCGCTGCTGTATCGGCGCCGATCTGTTCCGTCGATCAGGATTCTGCCGGAAGTCGGCTGGTAAAATCCGCACAGGAGTTTGATAAACGTTGTTTTTCCCGCGCCGTTGAGTCCCACCACGGCAAGGTTTTCGCCGGGTTTGATCGTGAGGTTCATGTCGCGGATAACCGGCTCGTTTGCGCCCTGGTATTGGAAGGAAACATTCTCGAAGCGGATCTCAGGGACGTGGTCCGCCGGAAGCTGCAGTGTTTCCTGTTCCAGGTTTTCGTCGGGCCTGAGGTCGGCGACATACTGCTCATGCTCCTCGATATTCAGCGCCGCCTCATGCAGACGCTTGAACTCCCACACAACCATGTTGCAGCATCTTGAGAAGCTGCTGATGGAGCCGAAGTAAAAGAGGCACTGCGCCGGAGTCAGGGTTCCCTGGAACGCGCAGTAGATCAGGTACAGGGAGGCCGCCATCTCCGTCACAAGCCACACGAACCTCCACGAGAGCGACATCATAAAATAATTTGCCTGCTGGCGTATCGTGCAGCGAAGCCGCTTGGTAAGCTCCCCGTGATACAGCTTTCCGAGCCACGGCGGCATGTGATACAGATGGATATCCTTTGCCGACTCGTAGGATGAGAGTGTCAGGCTCAGATACTGCATCTTGTTGTCGAGTGCCCACCACCTGTGGCGGTTGTTGACTTCCCATCGGTTGCACCGGATACCCACATAGAAGTTAAACAGTGTTCCGCCAATGCACAGCAGCGGTATCCACAGGGAGATTCTGGCCAGGATTCCTATGTAGACCACTGCGCCGCCAATGCCGGTCAGCACCTCTATCAGAGAGTTCGTGAGCCGTTTCGTGAGTGCTTCCTCCCAGATATGCATCTCCTGCAACTTCTCAAACACATGCTTCCGCTCGGGTATCTCGGTATTGACGTACTCAGTGCCGAGCACTGAATCCACGAGCTCCATGGAATGCGGATAGCGCAGTTTCTCGCCCGTAACGGTATGTGTCTGCTCCGCCCACTTCTGGACAAGGTACATCAGGTTGAGCCCGCCGCCCAGCACTGCCAGATGGAGGAGCACCTGGCTGAGCGCCCTGCGCTCCGTGATGTCTGCAACCAGCGCAGAGGGAAAGTATGTCCCCAGCAGCGAAATTCCGATTTCCAGCGGCACCTGCATCAGAAACATCAGGACAAACAGCGGCGATTCGCCGTACAGCCTGCCGATCCAGCGCGCCACGCTGCGCAGGGGCTTGAAGGAGTCCTTCTTTTTGGTTTTGGTTCGATTTTCATTTTCCATTTGCATACGCTCCTGTCCCGGACATGGAACGGCATGCGGGCGTCGTTGGAGCAGGTACGGTGTGTGCAGGTACAGTGCGGCATAAAGGTTCCATGTGCGTGTTGTATGTTGTTGTGATATTGATGGTTGGATACTGGATTGTAGAACAACAATCCATAGATAGTATAGCATGGATCGCGGGGGTTGGGAAGAGGAAGGACTTAAGAGGGTGTATCTGGTACGTGAGTGGTACAAAGAGGGAAGTTACAGGGATGCGCACATGTTTTGACACACACAGGCAGGAGGCAACGGAGATAAATTATCATTTGCTTTTTGGTGTAATATTGCAGCAGTTGTGGACGAGGGGGATATGGTTATCGTGTAATTTGTTCAATAAGAAAAAGAGAAAACTGTGCAAAATGACAGTTCTTCGCTTTTTCATTTTCCGATCTCGGCGCCGGAGGTATCAAAGGCAGGCAGAGACAACAAGGAAACCTGATAAAATCATCGGGTATGGCAATATGACAATCGCCAAACCTGTGTGATAGATACAAAGAGGAAAAAGAGTTAGGAATGAAATAACAGATTTATGGAGGACAGTTATGGCTCTGGAAAATCAATTAGGCATCCATAATCCGGCAGAACTTGCGAAAATTCAGAAATTTTTGTTTGAAGTAGAAATTAAGGTTTTACTCAAGGACGCATTGACCGATCAGATAGTCGACAGGGAAGTGTACATGAAAGGCATTGATGTGAGTTATTATTATGAGGGAACATCAGATGTCGAGTGCACTTTTATAAGCCCGCAAAAGTAAGGAACTGTCAATAAATAACGCATCAATTTGACTTGTCTAAAGGTTCATCTACGTCAAATTAACAAGTTATTTCCTGACAATTCCTAAAAACAGTAAAGGAGAGAAAAAGTTTGCGCGCCAGCCCCGCGCCTTTACAATGATTCTCGACTTTTGGCTTGCTTTTTGATATAATGACAGCATACGAGCTATAGGAGGAAAAAAGAAATGCTAAGACCAAAAGAAGTTGTTCAGTTATGGGTAGACGTATTCAACAGGCATGATGTGGAGGCGATTACAGCCCTTTATCATAAAAATGCGACGAATCACCAGGTAGCGAATGAGCCGGTAGCAGGTATTGAGGCAATCCGTGCGATGTTCACAGCCGAATTTTCAACGGCGGATATGACAGCTATCGTAGAAAATATTTTTGAGGATGGACAATGGGCAATCCTTGAATGGCGGGATCCATTGGGGTTGCGCGGATGTGGATTTTTTCAGGTAGTGAATGGGAAAATTTTATTCCAACGAGGCTATTGGGATAAGCTCTCATTTTTGAAACAACACAATGTTCCAATAGAGTAAGTATGACATTTCAGGCACTTAGGAACTGTTCAAAAATAACTTTTAATATCGCCTGTCTTTTTCTTTGATAGCACCATTCAAAAATCAGTTACCTATTACAACGAAAATTAAGTTTCTGGTACTTTGTCGAAAAAATCCTGTGCGCTATTTGACAGTTATTTCTGAACAGTTCCTTGACAATGAAATCCTGCGATAAAATTCTGGTGCTGGCTTGTTCCGGTCAGGGGAATATGAAATGAGAAATCAGTTTATAGCGCACAGTTGAAGAAGATGACTTTGAGGGCAGTTATGAGGTATAACAAGACAATAACATTAAAGAATGGCATGGAATGTTGTTTGAGGAACGGGACAGAGCGTGATGGCCAGCCTGTAGTGGATAATTTCAATCTGACACACAGTGAAACAGATTATTTGCTTACATATCCGGATGAAAACAGTTTGAATGTCGCACAGGAAAGCCAGTTCCTGAAAGAAAAAGCTGAGAGTGAAAGGGAGATTGAGCTGCTTGCCGTTGTTGACGGTGTAATTGTGGGAACGGCAGGAATCGAGGCGGTCGGCACGAAATATAAGGTACGGCATCGAGCCGAATTTGGCATCAGTGTTGCGAAAAAGTATTGGGGACTTGGAATTGGCAAGGCTCTGCTGACCTCGTGTATCGAATGTGCAAAGACAGCGGGATATAGCCAGCTTGAACTTAATGTTGTGGCTGATAATGAGAGGGCAGTTTCCATGTATGAACGGGCTGGATTTGTCGAGTGCGGAAGAAATCCCCAAGGATTCTGCTCCCGCATAGCCGGATTTCAGGAAGTCATTTTTATGAGATTGGAATTATAAGATTAGAATCAGGAGATTAGAATCAGGAGATTGGAATTATGATTTCGGCGTCAGGGGACTGCGATATACCGCCGTGGCAGAGATGCCGAACAGCGGATACATAAATCTTGCAGGCAGAAAGCAGACGTGTGTGAATCTATCCAAACATGGGATGTCAAATATTTAAAGCAATATAACACAAAACAGGCAGGAGGGGAAACATGGTCAGAGTAACAATATGGAATGAAAACCTTCACGAGCGGCAGCAGGAGGAAGTGCGGGCGGTTTATCCGCATGGAATCCATGGGTGTATCGCCGATTTCCTGAAAACAGACAGCAGTCTTTTTGTGCGGACAGCCACGCTCGAGGAGCCGGAGCATGGCCTGACCGAGGCGGTGCTGTCCGACACGGATGTGCTGATATATTGGGGACATATGGCACACCACGCGTTTGCAGACGAGGTGGCGCAGCGCGTGCAGAGACATGTGCTGCAGGGCATGGGGCTGATTGCGCTCCACTCGGCGCATTTTGCAAAGATTATGAGCCTGCTGATGGGGACGAGCATGACGCTGCGCTGGAAGCAGGGGGACCGCGAAAGACTGTTTGTGACAGCGCCGTATCATCCGATTGCGCAGGGGATACCGCCCCACTTTGACATCCCGGTCGAGGAGATGTACGGGGAGTATTTTGACATTCCCAAGCCGGATGACGTGGTGTTCACGGGATGGTTTGCGGGCGGCGAGGTGTTTCGCAGCGGTTGCACCTTTCAGCGGGGACTCGGCAGAATCTTTTATTTTCAGCCGGGGCATGAGGCGTATCCGACGTATCATATGCCGGAAATCCAGCGGATCATCAGTAATGCGGTCCACTGGTGTTCGGAGGTGAGAAGACAGCAGCGGCTGTTTGACTGCACAGCGGTGAAAGTGACGCTCGAACAGGAGTACGTAAACCCGATCCGGCTCTCTGTATTTTATGACCACATAGTACAGGCCGTCCACCAGGGAAAGGGCGAGCGCACCCTGAATCAGGTGATGCAGCAGTGCAGCGAGTTTGGAATCCGCGGCATAGATATCGAGTACCGTCAGCTCTGCGCAGACTACGATGCGATCTGTGATGCGCTGCAGTACCACTATATGGAGGTGGCGTGCATCTATCAGTTTTATGATCTGCGCAGCAGCGCGGATATCCGCACTGCGAAGGAGCAGATTGACATGGCGCACAGGCTGGGTGTTTCACGTGTTCTGATTATTCCGGGATTTCTCGAACCCGAGGAGGCGAAGGCGCTCCACAGTGCGAGCGGGGATTATTTTGCCGTGCACAGGCTGATGGAGCAGAGCCTGTGCATCCAGTCCATGAAAAATGCCCTGACGGAACTGACACAGTACGCTAAACCGCTCGGCGTGGAGGTGACGCTTGAGGATTTTGACGACATGCGCGCGCCCTGCTCGCGGATCAATGAGCTTCTGTGGTTTATGCGAAGTGTACCTGGACTCAAATGCACCTTTGATATGGGAAATTTTGCGTTTGGCTACGAGAATGTGATGGAGGCATATGCGCTTCTCAGGAAATATATCGTCCATGTGCACTGCAAGGACAGGGGCAGCGAGGGCAACGGGCTCAAGTCCGTTCCTACAGGAAGCGGATATATCCCGGTGGCGCAGCTTGTCAGGAAGCTTAAGGAGACGGATTACCGCGGATATCTGTCAATTGAACATTTTGGGGAACTCGACCAGCTGGCGGCAGTCGGGCAGTCAGCGCATTTCCTCAAGGCAGTCGTGTGAAGAGAAAGAGAGGGACGGACCAGTGGCGAAATATATCATGGCATTGGATGCGGGGACAACCAGCAACCGGTGTATCTTATTTAATGAAAAGGGCGCGATCTGCAGTGTCGCACAGCGGGAATTTACACAGTACTTTCCCAGGCCGGGCTGGGTGGAACACGACGCGGATGAGATCTGGGCAAGCCAGCTGGGCGTCGCGGTTGAGGCGATGAATGTCATAGGGGCGTCCGCGAAGGATATAGCCGCAATCGGCATCACCAACCAGCGGGAGACGGCGGTTGTGTGGGACAAAAATACGGGCGTCCCGGTGTATCATGCGATCGTGTGGCAGTGCAGGCGGACATCCGGGGCGTGCGACGCCCTGAAAGAAAAAGGTCTGACAGAGAAGTATAAACAAAAGACAGGTCTGGTGATTGACGCCTATTTCTCCGCGACGAAAGTAAAGTGGATTCTCGACAATGTGCCGGGGGCAAGGCAGCGGGCAGAAAATGGAGAACTTTTGTTTGGAACGGTTGAGACATGGCTGATCTGGAAGCTCACAAAGGGGGCGGCCC
>CAMWOK010000009.1 GCA_947175845.1 uncultured Lachnospiraceae bacterium
CCTTTTTCCAGAAAATCTTTTTTATTTTCCCCTTGACATTTCACCAAATTGCTTATTTATCCATCATAGCCTCTCAAAGCCCCGCCAAAAAGCAGGCACAAGGAAACCTGCGAGAGGCTGCTTTTGCACGATTGCCATAAAGTTGTTCAACGCGAGCCTGACACAAGAAAACCAAACAACCCCTGCATGTCAATCCAACTGTCATCCCGCCGTTGTGTGCACGTGCACGCTCAGCCGGATAACTTCATAATAGTTTGTATCCCCTCAAAAATCAAGTGGAACTTTCGCATTATTCTATTTTCGTCAAAATTCATAAAAAAGACTATGCAATATGTGTAAAATATCTGGTGTTCCTCACGCCCCCCTGCCTGCTGTGTCCCTGCAGAATGAAGCCCGGGAATGGAGCCAAAAGATGTCCTGCACACATCACGAAAGCAAAAAGTTCTGGTTCGCGCACATCTGATTTTGGCACACTTTTATGCATAGAAAGCGTAAACAGCAACAATTTTGCACGCAAATGATAAAGGACACCCATTTAATGCATGATTTTTGCTGCCTGTGCGGATGTCTGGACCGTAACAGTTCAGCCAGGCTGCACTGCTACGCGTTTAACGTGCACGTGCAACATTCCGCTTGCATTTTCAATATATTGACGATATACTATAGGAAATGACAAACGCGTCTGTCTACTATGGGCCGATAATAAATCGGAACTGCAAAACCGCAGAATATAAACAAGCGTTCTGGAGGGTTTAATCTATGGCAACCATAAAAGAAATCGCTGCACTTGCCGGCGTTTCCCGTGGAACCGTTGACCGGGTGCTCAACAACCGGGGTTCTGTCAACGCGGCCACCGCCGGAAAAATCAGGGAAATCGCAAAAGCGCTCGACTACAAACCAAACAAGGCTGGGCTGGCGCTCGCCGCCCAGAAAAAGAAAGTGAAGCTTGGCGTGATTCTCTTTTCCACCGACAACCCTTTTTTCGCGGATGTGCTAAAGGGCGTCAACGAAAAGGCCGGCGACTTGGCTGGCTATAACTGCAGCGTCCTTGTAAAGCAGATACCTATCAATGTCGACGCACAGCTGCACGCAATTGATGAGCTGATCCGCGACGAAGTGAACGGCATTGCACTTGCACCGCAGAACGACGACCGCATCCGTGTCCGCATCAATCAGCTTTATGAGCAGGGAATCCCCGTTGTGACTCTCAATACAGACATTGCGAATTCCATGCGCATTGCCTACGTTGGAAGCAACTACGCCACAAGCGGCCGGACTGCCGCAGGTCTGCTGCGCCTGATGACGCACGATACGGTCCGGATAGGAATCATCACTGGTTCCTCGGACATTCTATGCCACACAGAGCGCATTGCCGGATTCACCGCTGCGCTGAATCCATATAAAAGCCGTATGCACATTGTGTCTGTCGCAGAGACACATGACGATGAAATTGAGAGCTACGAACAGACCTGCCGCCTTTTTCGGGAGCACCCTGAAATCAATGCACTCTTTTTTGCTGCCGGCGGCGTATACGGCGGCTGCCGCGCAATCTCGTCTCTGGGTCTCGCCGGGCAGCTGTGCGCGATTGCCTACGACAAGGCGGACACGACACAGCGCTTTCTGCAGGAGGGCATCCTGTCTGCAGTAATCTGCCAGCAGCCGCACATCCAGGGAAAAAAGCCGCTCGATTTGCTGTTTAACTACCTTACTTCCGGTGAGCTTCCCGACAGAGAGCACTACTATACCGCTGTTGACATCCGCATATTTGAGAATATCTGATACGCCGTTGCGTATATAACGATGAAGACCAGTGCCTGATATTTGTGTCAGAGAAACGGCAATGCATTGACATTGTTGACCGGCCACACCATAAGGACTGTATCCGTTCTTTGTACCAGCGCAAATAGCAGGTGCTGCCCTGCGCATCCCCCTTTCCTTTCTCCTACATTTCCTGAAAAAGCTCCTTATATATCTCAGAGGGATAATTGCACTCATGTTCCTTTGTCTCATGGTCATACCTGTGCATATACCAGTTTTCCAGCTTTCGCGTAAACAAATCTACTGTGCGCAGCCCGTCATATATTTCAATCTTATCCAGCGTTTCCAGGTTCACACACTGCTGAATCAGTTGCGGATAACTCTGCGCCGCAACCAAATGATGATCAAAATAGGTGTAAAAGGTTCCGCTCTTTGCCACCCCGACCGGAAATGGCAGCATACCCTCTATGCGAAAGTAGCCCACCACACGCGCCTGCTCACCAATAACGCGCTTCATCCGCCCCTCACGGTTCAGGTATGCGTGCTTTTGTTCTCCTGTAATCTCAAGCTGCAGACTGTCCGGAGTCCAACTGTCCTCCCAGAACAGATAACACAGGCGCGGTGTGCAGACGTCGTTCTCCCGGAACCATAATGTCAATGTAAAGTTGATCCCCAGCCAGTCCCTGGCTTCGAACATTCCATCCACAACATCCCGCGCTTTCATCCACAACTCTTCCTCACTGACAGAACGCACTCCCAGAAACTTTGGCTCGGGCGGCAAAAATCCATCTACAACTGCATGCATCCCCTGCATCCGCTCGGTTTTATCCACAATTGCACGTATGTTTTTGGACTCGCCGTGCAGCAGGCTCATAGGATGCCAGCCCCTTGGTGTCTTGTACTCCACAGTGAACTTGCGCCCTGTCAGCCTCCCCCGGAAACAATGCCATGCATCCTCGCTGTAATACACCTCCTCGAGCTGTTTCTGCGGGTGATCCGGCACGGTTTCCCAGTCCGTGTTCCGCACCATGCAGTCTGCGAGATATTCCCATGAAGGCGCATAAAACGGAAGCGCCTGCAGCCGCCGCATCACCTCAGACCTGCACTCCCCATCCGCTGATACCTTTGTGATCGGCAGGAGCAGAAAAAATGTCAGGTTCCCCTCAGCGGAATCCGGCAGCGCCGACAATTCCGCAAAGGATAAGATTTGGTAATAAACAGACTCCTCCTGTATGTAATATTCCACATGGTGCGGCGTGAAAACCATCCGAACTTGTTTCTCAAGCGCCTCTCCCCCAAAAGATATCGTACACTCCTGTTTTCCGGCTTGCAGGACATAGTGCATACTGTCCCTGGGCGCACGCGTCTCCTTGCGGAAAAACTGCCTGACAAAATGCGCGGATACAGGATACACCTGCTTCATGTACAGTGACAGCGCAAAGTGATAATCCGATTCCTTCCGTCTGCGGCCGTCATTTGTGTACGGGTATGCAGCCCCCATAAAATAACTCCAGAAACAGGGGTTTTGCAGCGATACCTGCCAGGAATCTCCCCCGACGCAGTCAATGGACTGATTCCTGCATACAGTCAGGCACCGTATGAGCGTCTCCTGCAGCAAACGCGCATTGCCTCCCTCATCCTTGTATGCGTCATAGACCTCCTTCGTCAATTCCTCAGAGCACTCCCGAACTTTCCAGACCAGCCTCAGCCACTCTTGTGTCTCCGCGTCCAGACCCCTCTTTGTGAACACGGGCCGGTCCGACAACAGCGCAAGCTTCCATTCTGTGAAGCGCGCCTCCTCCGACTGCCTCATGTCCGGATAGCTCTGGCACATTGCATCATACGCTTCCTGGTAGGAACAGAGCTCATATTTACCCAGCCTGCCATCGATTTCAAAATTACTCCGCATCCTGTGACAGACTTGTTCTGGTATCGCATAGTGCCTGACCAGAAATCGATGCATTGCCACGCACGCGGGCGCATAGGGCTCTGTCACATACTCCATACGCAGCTGCCATGCGGATCCCTCCTCCACGCCGGCCTCCGGCGTATAATTGTCCTCCGCATAGAATGACAGACTGCCCCAGTCTTCCTGCTGATAGTCCCTGATCGCACCTCTCTTTGCCATCTGACACAACCTGTGAAACGAATAAAATGAATACCGCAGGCTGACCCTCTGTGCGTACGGCCTGACATCCAGCCACTCCATGTGCTCCTGCTCCAGCAAAAGATTGCCCACCGCAGCCTTGTTTCCCCTGTCATAATTTCCAATGTCGTCAAAGCTCACGATACCGTACACCAGTGTCAGCTCACTCAGAAAAGCGGGTTCCAGCCGGGTCATACCTATCTCTTTGCAGGCGGAAAGCTCCCGCAGCAGTTCCCCGACAAACCCTTCCCTTTCATACACTGCAAGAAATGCATCTGACAGGATAAAGTCCTGCCACTCCTGCACTTTGCTGCACCTTACGGTCAAAAGTTCCTTGGCCTTTGCAGTCACATCCTCATTCCGATAAGCTATCGCCTGCCATTCCGGGCAAGACTGGTTCATCGCTTCCATAATTACCTCCATACACCGTTGCGCTTCCGCATGAGCGGACATCCTTTATGATACTTTACAGTTTCCACACACAATCCGGCACTGATACGCCCCCTGCAGCTCACAACTGAAATTACTGTGGGGATAGCTAGCGAAACTCCACCATATTCGGCCGGAACCGCAGCGGCAGCATATTCATCTGAAGCTTCGGATTGATGCGCGCCTCTATTGCAATGCTGTCGCAAAAACGCTTAAACAGCTCCTGGTACTCCGCCTCCACATCAGAGTATACCAGTCTGTCCTCATCAAAGTCCGCTCCCCGCATCAGATACCATTTCTTATAGCGCGCATGCAGGCCAAATGTCTGTGTGCTCTCATCATAGATCACAAAATTGTCCGCCGGCAGCCTGTCTGCAAAGTGCGGCATCAGAAACGGCAGAATGTGATGCTTCGTGTCAATCTTCGCGTACAGCATACCACTGCGCAGCTCCGCAAAGCGCAGAAACTGTTTCATGTGGCACAGTTCGTTGTCGGAAGCCCGCGCACACCGGAAAGTGCGCTGCACACAGTCCTCCTGCAGGCGGTCCGTGATGTTCCGGTCGTGCTGTCCCAGTCCCAGAACTATTGTGTGGTACACAGCGTCCGCCTTGTCCTCAAAACAGCTCACCAGCGCCATGCTGATTCTATACCACGCCTCGCTCCCCAGCTGCCTTGCCAGTGTGTTCGTCACCTTCTCCGCCTTCGCATAATCGGTCTGCACCTGCTCATACTGTGTACAAAGCCGCTGTGTTTCCGGCTCCCGCACCGCCAGGTGAATCACATCATGACTCGCTATGCCCATCCGCTTCTTGAACTGGTACGCCTCATAAACCCCGGTCAAAATCCCTTCCGTACTGTCCTCACATATCAAAACATACTCTTCCATAGAATCCCCCGTCTCACAACACCTGCGCCGCAGCCCACATAAGTCCTCATGGCGAAAGTATCTGCCCCGCCCCGTGCACTGCGCCCCCGACACTATCCGGACCGAATCAACTGATTTTGTCCGAACAGCCCGGCATTCTCCTGTCCATCATCAAACAGCGACAGCTGTCTGTATGTCATTGCGTCCCTGTCAAACGGCAGTTTCTCGTGTTCCGCCAGCAGATTCCGCGTGATGTAGTCCTCCTCAAGCTTCGTGCGGTACATCATTTTGCCATTGCAGGTTATAAAATACAGCGCGCGCTTTAGCACCACCCCAATTTTCCTGAGGCTGTCAAAATTCAGCGCCCCGCTCCTGCGCGCCTTGCAGATGCGCTGCGCACTCTTCACTCCGATCCCCGGCACACGCAGAAGCATCTGGTAATCCGCCCTGTTGATCTCCACCGGGAACTGCTCGAGATGCTGCAGCGCCCAATCGCACTTTGGATCCAGCAGCACATTGAAATTCTGATGCTTCTCGCTCAGCAGCTCGTCCACGCGGAACTGATAGAACCGCAGCAGCCAGTCCGCCTGATACAGCCTGTGCTCCCGCAGAAGCGGGGACGCTGTCTGTACAGACGGCAGCGCCTTATCCTCATTGACACCCACGTAGGCAGAATAAAAGACCCGCTTCATGCCAAACTTGTCGTACAACCCCTCCGCGACTGACATAATCTGATAGTCGCTCTCCGGCGTCGCCCCGATAATCATCTGTGTGGACTGTCCTGCAGGCACAAACAACGGCGCGCTGCGGTACAGCGCAAGCTCCTGCTTTCCCTGTGCGATGCCGTTTTGTATCTGCCGCATAGGTGTGAGAATCGTCTTCCTGTGCTTGTTCGGCGCAAGCTTCTCAAGTCCCTCCGCCGTGGGAAGCTCCAGGTTGACGCTCATCCTGTCCGTCAGAAATCCAATCTGCTGTATCAGCCTGGGATCTGTGCCCGGGATTCCCTTGACATGCACATAACCGCGGAAGCGATATACATTTCTGAGCTTATAGAGTGTCTGATAGATCAGCTCCATTGTGTAGCTCGGATTGTTGACAACTCCCGAGCTTAAAAACAGACCTTCGATATAATTTCTGCGGTAAAAATTCATGGTCAGTTCGCAGATTTCATCGGGGGTAAATGTCGCCCGCGGCACGTCATTGCTCCTGCGGTTGACACAGTATTTGCAATCGTAGACACACTCGTTCGACATCAGTATTTTCAGGAGTGAGATACATCTGCCGTCCGCCGAAAAGCTGTGGCAGATTCCCGCCGCCGCACAATTTCCCATATCGCGCCCGTTTCCCCTGCGATCGATGCCGGAACTGGTACACGCCACATCGTATTTGGCCGCGTCCGTCAGAATCGCAAGCTTCTCCATAATCGTCTGTGTCGATGTAGTGCGCAGCGCAATCTCTTTGCCGGACTGTTCAGCGTCCGACTGTGCAGGCGCTCCATGCGGTCTGTTCCCCTTGCAGGTCTGTGCAGGCGGCTTATGCTGCGCATCCACTATGCTCTGTTGTTCCGATACCGCGCGCGGCCTCACGCCGGACAGTTTACCGCTCTGAATGATATCCCCCATATTGCTTTCCCCAACTCCTGTTTCCCAATATAAAAAATGTGCAATAAGATAAATACAAACAAGTTTTCCAAATCTATGTTTGTTTTATCTTATCACACATTTGTTCTAAATGCAATCCCTTTTTATCAACTGCATTTTTCTTCCTGTTTCGCACTTTTGCGCTTCTGGCTTATCGCGCTGAAAATGCAGTAATATAACAGAAAGTTCATCGCCAGACTGGACAAAATCTCCGCGATCCGCCAGTTAAAAACCTTTGCCAAGATTATCTGTACCACGATGATTCCTATGATTGCCGCCGTTGCCATAAACATTTTTTTCATTCTGATATCCCCTTTTCTCTGTTTGATATTGTTTTTTCTTTGTTGTAATAAGAATATCATAGGATGGCGGACCGCTCCATAGATTCACCTTACAGTTTGGCGCCGTAACTTACAGTTTTGTAAGATTCATGCCCTGTTTTGCATGCTTCACGCCTATTCCTGCTCCACCTTCTGCAGCACCAGCAGTATCGTTTTGTTCTGGATCAGATACAGCGCGCCTGCCTCCTCGTCGGCGCAGATGCGGTAAGCCTCGTCTTCCCCGTCGCTGATGGACGGATAGGTTCTCATGGAATCCAGGTCAATGTGGTGCTGCCCCAGCTCCGCGCGCAGCGCTTCCTCCGAATTGTATTCTGTCCTGCAAAACTCCCAGCTTTCCTCCTCTTCCTCCAGGATATCCTGCACCGTGGAGTACTCCACACCCGCGATCATATCGCAGACGATTCCGCCGAGAAAATCAGACAGTTTTTCCGTCAAAATCTGCCAGTCTGTTATGGAGTTGTCCTCGTTCCAATAATAGACCGGCGGGTCTTCTCGTTCCAGATCCGCCTCGCAAATCCCATAGCATACAACCCCTGCAGCGTAGTCGCTACCAATCTGCAGATAGTTGGGAACCTTGTCCTTCCATTGTTCCCTCGGAATCTTTGAAAACTGATAATGTTCATTCTCTTCATACTTTTTTGGCGCCCTCGCCCAGTATTTCTCATTCTGCTCAATCTGCTGTGCAATATCTACATACGAAAAATAGGGCAGATGGTACTCCGCACTGACCCAGATATCCGCCGTCCCAAACAGCGGATTGTCATCTGCCAGCCCCAGAAATTCATACAACATGGGCGGAATCTTTTGATGACACTCCTCCTCAAAAAGTTCCAGCCGTGACTTCTCTGCAGCGCCTTCCCTGTAATCCGGCATTGTGCAGCCGAGCATCCTTATCACATCCGCCGCTGACAACTGATATTGAACCATAAATTTTTCCTCCTTTGAATTTTTCCATATTTGACTGATTTTCAGTATATCTCATAAGACGATATATATGACACCAATGTCATTTTGTAATTTTGCAGACCAAATCATAACTCTCCGCTATCATCCGCCGCACATCCTCGTCGGGCACGCTCCCGTCGAGAATCACGGTATTCCAGTGCTCTTTGTTCTGGTGATAGCCCGGAATCACAGCCTTGTAGGTATCGCGCCAGAAATCACGCCACTCCGGCGCCACTTTCACATTGATGCACAGTTTCCCCTGATATTCATACGTCCACAAAAACGCCCTGCTGTTTTTCTTACTGCGCACCAGTATCCAGTTTTCATCATGAAACGGTGCATCCTGGTACACGTCTTTGAACGTCAGACCGTAGTGGAGCACCTCCTCCCGCGTTGTCAATGCGCCGCCCTCCTCATTTTATGTACAAAATCTACCCCTTCAGCGCGCGGTCAATCCGCTTGTGCAGATCCTCCCCTTTAAACGGCTTAATCACATAATCATAAATGCCCAGCTTGGAGGTTTCCACAACAGTCGCTTTATCCTGTTTGGAAGTCAGCATAATCACAGGAACATCCCTGCCCTTCTCCAGACCGCGGATCTCCCGCAGCGTCTCGATTCCGTCCTTCTGCGCCATCTGTATGTCCAGCAGAATCAGATCCGGCCGCTCCCGCTTGACATACTGCACCGCGCGGTCGCCGGAGTTGACAGGAATTACCTCATAGTCCCTTTTCAGCTCCTGCTCAATAGCAGCAAGGCTGATGCTGCTGTCATCCACCGCCAAAATTCGTAATTTGTCCATCTCCATTTATCCCCTTTCACCATCTATCTGTATCCGCGGGCTTTTGCATCGCCAAAAACAATCCGCCCGCGAAAAACCAACACAGTCCCATTTTCAGTGCATCCGCTGCAGCAGTTCCCGCAGCAGCTCCTCCGCAAGGGCATCCTCATACAGTTTCAGCTGTCCCTGGACCGCTCTCAGCTGCGCTTCCACATCCGCTTCGAGCTGGCATTGCAGAAGTTCCTCAACCATATGCGCGCACTCCCTGGACCGGAAATTCTCCAGGCGATCCAGCGCCTCTAGGATTTGCCGCTCCAAATCGGCGCGTTCTATCGCACGCCGCCCTGCCGCATCTGCTGTATGCCCCGCTCCCCGGGCAGCTTCAAGGTATTGCTGGATAGATTCTATCTGATTTTCATACGCTTTTAGAAGCTGCTCCACATGCGCGTCAACGAACGCAGTGTCCCCCTGATTCACCGCATTTTCCTGCGCTCTGGCCGCCTTTGAGACCCCCATTGCGCCCACATTGGCGGAGGCGCTCTTGAGTCCGTGCACCTCTATGCCATAATTTTTGTAGTCCTTCTGTTCCCAGAGCGTCTGTAAAACCGTCAGCTTGCGCTTTCCGTCCAGACAGTACAGCTCCAGAAGTTCAAGGTATTCCTCCGCACTGCCAGAGTAGCGCTTCCCCACCTCGGCGGTGTCTATCCCTTTTATATCAATCCTGTCAATATCGCTACCAGCCGCATCTGCACGTTCCGGCTGCTCCTGCGAAACACTCTGCGGCAGCTGGGCCTGTGCGGCGTCCTTTCTCTTCTCCGCCGGAATCCATCGCAGCAGCGCCTCGTGCAGCGGCCGTCTGTCCAGCGGCTTTGTGAGAAAATCCTGAAACCCATTTTCCAGAAATGTCTCCCGAACGCCCTCCATCGCGTTGGCCGTCAGCGCAATGATGATCGGCATACTTCCATTTTCCCCGCACTCGCTGCGCAGAATCTGTACTGTCTCTATGCCGTCCATCTCCGGCATCATATGATCCATAAAAATGATATCATAACGCGTCCTGCACACAAGCGCAACCGCAGACGCACCGCTGTCCGCCTCATCTATTTCTATGCCGTATGATCGCAGAAATATCCGCACAATTTTCCGGTTCACCTGGTTGTCGTCCACCACCAGCACCCGGCAGTCCTCCGCGCAAAACGGCACAAACGCCTCCTCCTTGCGCCCTTGCGCCTCCGGCATTTCCGACAGAGGCCTGCCATCCGCAATCCGCTGCGGAATTTCCACGGTAAATGTGGTTCCTTCGCCGTACACACTCTCCACTTCGATCGTTCCGCCCATCAGGTCGATCAGGCGTTTTGTGATGGAAAGGCCAAGCCCAGTTCCCTCCACAGTGCGGTTTCTCCTCGAGTCCACCTGTTTGAAATTGTCAAAGATTGCTTTCAGATCCGCCTCGTGGATACCGCATCCCGTATCTTCAATCCGAAACGTGAGCAGCTCCGTGTCCGCCGTCTCCCCCGGCCTGCCGCCGACGGAGAATGCCACATACCCCTCCTTGGTAAACTTCATTGCATTGTTCAGTATGTTGATCAAAATCTGTTTGATCCTGCCCTCGTCGCCCAGATAACCGCACGGAATCGACAGGTCATACGACCGTTTGAGGTTCAGCCCGCGGCGCGATGCCACCACATCCATCATATTCAGAACATCCGTGGTAAGCGATTTCACATGGTATTGCTCCACAACCAGCTCCATCTTGCCCGCCTCCACCTTGGAGAGATCCAGAATATCATTGATGAGACCCAGAAGATTCTGTGACGCAGACTTGACATCACAGGCATACTCATACACCTTCTGTCCTCTGCTCTCCTCCATGATAATGTCGCTCAACCCCACAATCGCGTTCATGGGCGTGCGTATCTCGTGGGACATATTTGCCAGAAACGCGCTCTTTGCGATATTGGCCTGCTCTGCCTGCTCGCGCACGCTCTTGATTTCCTCGATGTAATTTCTTGTCTCCGTCACATCATAGATGAGAACGACATACCCCTTATTTTTTCCAAACGCATCCAGAATCGGCTCCTCGTGCCCCTGATAAAAGCGGTCATTGAGACAAAATTCCTTCTTTGTCTCCCCTCCCTGTATATCTGGTGGAAAGCCCCTGAGCGTCCCGATCGTTTTTCCCGTCATCAGGCCATTCAAATCTGTAAAAATTTCCGCCGCTGCGGGATTATAGTTCGTAATCTGACGCTGTTCGTCGAGCGCAATCACGCCGTTGCTCATACTGTTGAGCAGGATCCCAAACGCCAGACTGCTGAAATCATACACCTTCTGGCTCCATATCAAAATCACCACGCTCGCCAGCACCAGCCCCAGAACAGCAGGTGTCAGATCATACGCCGGCGTCAGCTTCATGGAGTATGCCCCCATGGTACACACAGGCAGAACCGAGAGCATGAGAATCAGACGGCACTTTCTGTCCGCCGCGTACTCCGGGCGCTCAATGCAGGCGCGGACCAGCGCATACTGGGACAAAACATAAGGAACAACCGTTCCGCACAGCACAAAAAGCCAGTAGCCTGGTCCGTAATCCAGCTTCAGATAACCGTGCCCCTGCGCGTTTTCCAGCCATTGTACATCGCGGTAATAAAAGTGATGTGCGTCACAAGTAAAGACAAGACCCAGAATAAAGACATCAACTATCTGCATAACCGCTAAAAGCTTTCTCGGCGTTTTTTCATAACAATAGCTGAACATGAAATAACAATAACTAATCGGAATGGTCAGCGAACCAATATACTGTATCTTGGCAGATACAATGGCCGCCTCCATCGTGGGCGCGGACAGCTCGAGCAGATATGCCGCATTCTGAATCAGCGCACCCATCAGAAAATACTGCATCAGCTTCTGTTCCCTAGAACCGTCCCCGCGGAGCAGAAGCATCAATGCAAAGACAATCGTACCAATTGCAAAGACCCCAATTCCCAAAAACACAACATTCATACGACAATATCACCACACAAAATGATTTTTTCAATTCCCATATGCTTTATGATATCAGCAATCTGTTCTTTTGTCTATGGACTCTGGAAATATTGCCCAAAGTTTGTGACAGTTTGTCTCTGTTCACACCCATCTGAACCTGCACACGATTATGGCACTACTCTGTCCCCTCGAGAATCTCCCTCTGCTTCTTTTTGCTCAGCCCGCCCAGCACCAGCTGATACGACTTGTCCAACAAATCCTTCAGCAGGTCGTCCGGCACCGCCCCGTCCGGCTTTACGGAATTCCAGTGCACCTTGTTCGAGTAGTAGCCGGGAACAATGTCCTCATACTGCGTCCTGAGAAACGCTCCCTCCTCCGGGTCCAGCTTCAGATTGATATAGTATGGAACATCGTGTTGATCCAGACAGACCGCCGCAAACATCTTGCCGCCAATCTGGTAGCGAATCCAGTTCCACTCCTTTTTCAGATCCTTTGTCACGCCGGTCTTTGCCAGCAGATACGCGTCAATCCATGTGTACCGCATACAGTTCCTCCCTTTCCCTGTCACAGGCTCTCGAACTCTCTGTGCCTGACCTTGCGAGAGCCTGTTGTTCATCTTGTCAAGCCTGTCTTTCGCTTCTGCAAAATGCGCCACGATCATCCTCTGGACAGCCTCCGGGTACATCAGCAGCTGATATGCCTCAGTACTCTGCAGACGGAAAATGCGCTGTGTCCGCCTCGTTGAGATAAAACGCATCCCTGTCTCCCTTTTTCACAGTGGCTGCGGGATCCGGGGCATCTTCGTCGGGCTGTGCGCTCAGCGCCGCATCTGGTCTCTGCGCCAAATATGCAGTAATCTCAGCAAGAAACCGCTCCCCATACTTGTTAAATTTGTTTTCCCCGACACCGGATACCGCAAGCATCTCCCCCCGGTTTCCGGGCGATTTGACACACATGTCAATGAGCGTCCTGTCGCTGAAAATAATATAGGGCGGCATTCCCTCCTCCTTGGCGATGACTGTGCGCAGCCTGCGGAGTCTCTCAAACAGGTCAAAGCCTGCGCCAGTGAGAACATCTGTACTTCTTTTCTTATGTCGGTTCTCCGCCTCTCTCCTCGCCTGCGTCTCCTGCACCTTCCTGATGATCACACGGGTATCTGCATCTTTCAGCCTGCCGATATCCCCCATCTGAAGCACGCTGTACTCACCGCCGCTCTGGGAAATGTACCCCTCGGCAAGCATCTGGTCTATCAGCAGCCGGATGTCTGCCTCACTTCTGTGACCTAATGCTCCATAGGACTTGTATGTGTCCGCGCCGACCTCTTTCAGCCGGGCGCGCTTCGCCCCCAGCAACGCACCAATCACGATATTAAGCCCAAAGCGCCCTCTTGTCTCCGCCACGCAGTTGACCACCCACTTGGCGTCTGATGTCATGTCCTCCTCGATGTACTCACGATGGCAGTTTCCGCAGTTGTCGCACGGCACGTTTGCCCGCTCCCCGAAATATTCCAGGATGTAATTTCTCAGGCAGCTCGTCGTCTTACAGTAGCCTTCCATGACCAGAAGCCTCTGTGCATCCCGCTGCCGCACCAGCTCAATGTCCTCGGCGTCCATCCCCTCGAACTCCTTTTTCTCGAGAAGGAATTTGTCGATCATCACATCCTGCGCGGAAAACAGCAGAATGCACTGCGCACGCCCGCCGTCGCGCCCCGCACGCCCCGCCTCCTGGTAATAGTTTTCCATGCTCTGCGGCATATTGTAGTGAATCACGTACCGCACATTGGATTTGTCTATCCCCATGCCAAACGCGTTGGTCGCAATCACGATCTGCGCTCTGTCATAGATGAAATCATCCTGGTTTTTCTTGCGTGTCTCATTGTCGATTCCCGCATGGTAACAGGTCACTGACACGCCGCAGCCAGACAGCTTTTCATACAGGGCATCCACATTTTTCCGGGTTGCACAGTAGATGATCCCGCTCTCCCCCGCGTGCTTTTCTATGTAGTCCACAAGGAACGCATCTTTACGCTTCCCCGCGATATGCTGCACATCATAATACAGGTTTTCCCGGTCAAAGCCCGTGACAATCACCTGTGGGTTTCGCAGCTTCAGGATGCACTCAATGTCGGTCTTGACCTCCCTGGTCGCCGTCGCCGTGAACGCGGTGACAGTCGGTCTGTCCGCCAGACTGTCAATAAAATCCACAATCTTGAGATAACTCGGCCTGAAATCCTGCCCCCACTGAGAGATGCAGTGCGCCTCGTCCACCGTGACCATTGAGATCTTCATCCGCCCACTCAGCGCAAGCTGCAAAAAACCAGCACTCTCGAGCCGCTCGGGCGCCACATAGATTATCTTGTACCTGCCCTCCTCCGCAAACCGCATCGCTTTTGCTATCTGGGTCTCGGTCAGCGAAGAGTTGATATATGCCGCGTTGACTCCCGCCTCATTCAACGATTTTACCTGATCCTGCATAAGGGAAATTAACGGTGATATGACCAGTGTGACGCCGGGCAGCATCAGCGCCGGCACTTGATAGCAGATTGATTTGCCCGCGCCGGTCGGCATAACCGCCAGCGCATCCTCCCCTGACAGGATGGACTGAATGATATCTTCCTGCCCATCCCGGAATGAATCGTAACCAAAGTATGTTTTTAGTATTTCTGCAGCACTCATGTTCTCTCCAACACTTCCTCTTTCTTCCGCTCCACAAAACCGCCGTTTGCAACCTCGTATATCCTGTCACACTTTTTAATCGTACTCAGCCTGTGCGCTATGACGATGAGCGTTCTCGTCCCGCGCAGGCCGTCGATCGCCTCCATGACCTCCCGCTCCGTCTCGTTGTCAAGCGCCGAAGTCGCCTCGTCGAGTATCAGCACGCCCGGATTGCGGTAAAGCGCCCTCGCGATGCCGATTCGCTGTCTCTGCCCGCCGGAAAGCTTCACGCCCCTGTCACCGATCATGGTGTCAAGTCCGTCTGGAAGGGAGCGCACAAACTGGTCAAGCTGCGCCTCCCGCAGCGCCTGCCCGATCGCCGCATCGTCGATCTCGGACCTGGGCACTCCAAACGCCACGTTCGCGCGGATGTTGTCATCCATGAGATAGATTGACTGCGGAATGTAACCAATCTCGTCGTGCCAGGAAGACATGCATTCTCTGATGTCCGTGCCGTCTATCGTGACTGCCCCCTCCTGCGGCTCGAGGATTCCAAGGATGAGATCCGCAGCCGTTGTCTTTCCTGCGCCAGATGCCCCGATCAGCGCGACAGATGTGTTCTTGTAGATCGCAAGACTTGCATTTCTTAAAATCCAGTGTTCCGACTCCGGATAGCGGAAGGAAACTCTCTCCAGGCAAACCGCTGCATCGAGCGTAACGGTCCGTTCATCCACATGCGCACTGGTCTTTTGCATCATCAGCTCCTCTATCTCCCTCAGATCCCGGTAAACCGCGTCAATCGCCGGCTTGTTGAACATCATTCCGCTGATGTATCCCGTGATTTTGTTGAATGAGGGAAGCATGCGAAACGCTGCCACCGCGAACACGGACAGCGTGGTGACAAAGGAGGTGATATCGCTCTTTGCCACCACGATTTTTATGATCATCGCAATCATCAGGCTGCAGATGCAGACTGTCTCCATGACCGGCTTGGGCAGGAAGGTCAGCACGGACTGCTGCCGCTGCACCCGCGCGCAGTCTCTGTAATTCTGGTCATAATTGTGGATAAAAAAACGCTCCTTGTTGGCCACCTTGATTTCCTTGATACCTGAAAACGCCTGAAACAGCCACTTTGTCACCTGCACATTCGCCTGTCGGCTCTCCTCGCCAATCCTGACAAGAACCTTCTTAAAAAACAGGGTAAAAAAGCCCATGAACAGAAACAGCAGCGAGGCGACCGCCACTGTGGACACCCAGTCCTGCACGAGCAGAAACAGTACAAGCGCCACACTCACGCTGAATTCCGCCAGAAACTGCAGGGCATTGAGCGCCACCGTAAAGAATCCGTTGACATCACTTGTGATGTTGCGCTGAAATTCCGCTACATTCTTCGATACGTGAAACAGATAATCCTGCTGCATATAGCTGCGCATCATCCGCACGGACAAACGCTGCTGGTTGTTGAAGACGAAGCGGTACTGCAGGCTGTACATCACTGTCACATAGATGTTTTTCAGGATGTAGATGCCAATCAGGACAACTGCCAGAAATACGATCATCTGGTTGACCTCCGCAATTCCCGTATATCTGCTGATCAGCACAAAATACCACTTCTCGTGCATCGTCTCCGGCTGCATGGCGACATTGATAAGCGGCATGATCGCCGACACGCCCAAAAGCTCCACGAACGCACCGATCAGTATGATGACAAGCAGTATCCCCAAATTTATTTTCTGCCTTCTGTCCAAAACGTAGTTTATCTTTTTCAGCATTCTGTCAATCCTTTCACAACATATCACACGCCGTAACAGATCAGCCTTTGGCTTCCTGTTACAGGCATCAAGCCATGCAAAACCACTTCGTGGTGGCTTGATGCATCTCAACCACAATGTGTTCTTACGGACTTTGCAGCGCAGTGCAAAGTCCTGGTCTGAACTGTTACACCGTACCGTTAATCCGGCTTGTAGAACTGTGTGATCTCCGCAGCTGTCCTTGGCTTCCTCCGCATATAGGCATCATAGTCCTTGAAATAGTGCCCCATGTCCCACGCCTGATACCCCTTTTTGTGCAGGTCGCAGGCAAGCACCTTCGCGGTCGGCCCAAGCACGATGCACACCAGGTTTTTTCTGCTGGTCTTGAGAACATCCCGCAGCAGCCTGTCGTACTCCGCGTAGGCGTTCATGCTCGGTGCTGTCACAAACTCCACCGATTTGCAGGCTTCGTACGCCCTGTGCTCAAGCCTGTCAAGCACGCCCTCGCCGCACACGATCGTGACATGCCTGTCTGCCAGAAGCTTCTGCATCCGCCTGTAATACTTCTTAAAATCGTACGTTTCATACGTCTGATACACCTGCGTGATCGCCGTGTCCACGTACGTCATGTCCCTGTCACAGTTTCTGCACAGAAATCTGCGCTGGCGGGCAAGCGATTTTGCAAACTTTGCCGTAAAATCATTCAGGTGTTTTACGGGGTGCATATAATAGTAAGGCAGTCCGATTTTGAGCCCGTCCACATTTGTCCGCAGCAGCTTTCTGAGACGCTTTGCCAGCCTGGGATCATACGCCTGAAACGGGATGGAACCGCCCTGCATAATCGCAATTTCCCCATCGCCATACCGCAGAAAACTGATTTTCTCCTTCTCCATCAAATCCAGTGTCTCGTCTGTATTCAGGATGTGAAGCGCCTGTGCGTATCCGCCCCTCTCGTACTTTCTGCGCTCAAAATGCCGGTCTATGCGCCTTGGAAGCCGCATAAGCTTCCCCGCAGTCTCCTTTGCCTTTTTCAGTCTCAGGCGGCCTGGCGCATAGCCTTTTGCCGGCCTGCGCAGAAGGAAGTACTCCGCCCCCACATGGATGGCGTGATTGTCCATGGACGCGATTTTCTCGATATCAAGCGTGTTGCCCTCATCATTGTAGAGTCTGTCAAGCGAGTGGATATCCGTGAGCATACTGTCGTCAAAACCGTTCTGATGCGTCTCCTGCACCCGGTTGACCGTTATGACAACGGCGCATCCCTGCCTGCCGCACGCCATGTGCGGCCGCCGGATGCGCTGTGCTCTGTTGTCGGGCGTTATCATCGCCTCATAGTAGTTGGGATTTTTGATGGCGGTCTCCTCCTCCATCGTCATCTGGATGACATCCTCCCTGCGGTACAGCGTGCAGTCGAGCTCCCACGGGTAGTTGTAGTGCTGGCAGGAACAGTCCCAGCTCCACTCGATCACCGTGTCATCCGCCGCACAGTTTTGCGGAACAGGCTGTATATTTTCGCCAAGACGCATACTGTACCCGAAAACCTGGTCGTGCTCCTGCAGATACCTGCCTGCCTTCTTCAGACAAAATTTCCCCGTAAACACGACATCGTCACAGCCGAACATGATATACGCGCCTGCTGCCGACACCAGCTGCTTTAAGTCGCTCTCAAACTTATTTTCTTTGACCCAGCTCACCTGCGGAAAGCGCTGCATCAGCTTTTCATACCGGATGCCCTCAGTCTCGCAGTAGAGCACAGTGACCATCTCCTGCACTGCATCCGAGAACCGGAACAGACTCTCAAGATACGCGTGCAGCTGCAGCGGGCGCCCTTTTGAAAATACGATAATTGATATTTGTCTCTGACTTTGTGAATCCATTTCAACCCAATCCTTTCATCACACCGCACACGCGCTGCCCGCTCCCCGGCACTGTTTTCCATCCGGCCGGACCAGACACACGGCTGCCCGCTTTTTTGCGTTATTTTTCCTTCCAGTTGAGCATTGCATACCATGCCATATCCCGGTATCTGTGCTTTATCCTGACCGCGTCCTTAAACTCGCCCTCGAGGTCAAACCCGCAGTTCTCATAAAATTTCCGGGCGCCGACATGGTCCGAAAACACCTTCAGATACAGGCGGTGAAGCCCCAGCTCCTGAAATGCATAGCGGATAATCTCCGTCGCCGCGCGCTCCGCAATGCCAGTGTCCCACACCTTTTTTCTCGCCGCGATCACAAACTCCGCATTGTGATCCTTCTCCGAGATGCGCTTCAGGCTGATGGTTCCCAGATACTCATCCTTGTCATCCGTTATCGCAAAGTGCTGGTTCTCCTCATCAAAGCTGTATTTGATAAAAAATTTTGCCTTATCGAGCGTCACATCCGCAAACGGATAGCGAAACCAGCAGTTGACGGTCTCGTCATGCATCCACTCCAGCATAAACGCAGCATCTTTCTCTTCCAATCTTCTTAACATCACAATTCCCCTTTCAAACATTCCCTTTTTTTCATAATTGCCATATATTCTGCATAATCCCGAATGTACTCCTTCTCATCATAGTGCTCGCTCGCAAGCACCAGAAGCACAGAGTCCTCTGAGAATGCATACATATCCTTCCAGAGCATCCGCGGAAGATATATCCCCATATGCGGCCTGTCGAGGCTGAACTCTTTCTCATTTGTCCCATCGTCCACCCTGACTTTTGATGTCCCCGCAACATTGATCAGCACAAACTCTGTGTTGTAATTTGCATGTTTCCCGCGAATGACATCCTTGTCCGACCCATAGATGTAAAATACCCTCTTAATATCAAACGGTATATCCTGGTTGCCCTCCACAATGACAAGGTGCCCCCTGTCATCCCCTTTTTGTGGAAACTCAATCAGTCTGCAGCGCTCTATCATTTGCGTATCCTCCTCACTTCACTGAGATCAGTTTTCAAAATATATACTTTACTATATCACACTTTATGCGCGCCGTCATCAGAAGATATGTTGTCCTTATGGTTAATAATACCATACCATGCAAGGCTCTCATACTTCCCGTCCAGCATTATCGCATCCCTTGAAAGCCCTTCGTACACAAAACCGCATTTGGTATACAGGCGCCTTGCACGTTCATTCTTAGCCAGCACATTCAGGTAAACCTTGTGAAGCCCCAGCGTGTCAAAGGCATATGCCAGAAGCTCCCTGGTCGCACGTGCTGCCACTCCGGTCCCCCTTGCCCTGCGCCGGATGATAATTGCGTACTCCGCAGAGCAGTCCTCGTATGATATATTTTTGAGGCTGATTGTCCCCAGATACTCGTCCGCATCATCCACCACGGCAAAATGCCTGTCCGTTTCCGTGAAACTGTCCTCGATAAATGCCGTGACGCTCTCCAGCGTGGACTGCTCAAACGGATATCGAAACGCCTGCTTGATATCCCTGTCATGCATCCACTCCAGCATAAACTCCGCGTCTCTGCGCTCCAGTCTGCGTATCATTGCACTCCTCCTATGCCCTCCATGCGTTGAGCTGTCCAATCACATAATCCTGCTCTGCAAACGTCATGCCTGTGTAGAGCGGCAGACTCAGAACCTCATCCGCATAGGTCTCCGCAACGGGATAATCTCCCTTTTTATGCCCCAGATGCGCGTAACACTTTGCCAGATGCGGCGGTATGGGATAGTGAATCTGCGTCTGGATACCGCTCTGTTCCAACATCTTTTGCAGGGATTCCCGGTTCGCGCACCGCACCACATACTGGTGATAGATGCTCTCTGCCCCCTCCCGCAGCCCTGGCAGCAGTATCTGTGGATTGGTAATTCCCTCCGCATACCGCTTTGCCAGCGTCTTTCTCTCATCGTTGAGCGCCTGCATATGCCCAAGCTTCACCCGCAGCAGCGCCGCCTGCATCTCATCCAGCCGGGAGTTGACCCCTTCGATCTCGTTGTGATACCGCACTCTGCTCCCGTAATTGCGCATCATCCGTATCGTGTCTGCAAATGCCGCATCATCCGTGACAATGGCGCCCGCGTCGCCGAACGCGCCCAGGTTCTTGGTCGGATAAAAGCTAAAACACCCTGATATGCCGAACGTTCCCGTCATCTTCCCGCCAAAGTGCGCGCCGTGGGACTGCGCGCAATCCTCAATCAGCGCAAGATGATAGTTCTCTGCAATGGCGGTAATTGCATCCATGTCTGACGCCTGCCCGTACAGATGCGTCACCATGATCGCCTTTGTCCTGTTTGTAACCGCCTGCTCAATCCTGCCCGCATCCATATTAAAGTATTCATCCGGCTCGACAAAGACCGGGACCGCGCCGTTCTCAGTGATCCCAAGCACCGTGGCAATGTAGGTGTTTGCCTGCACAATCACTTCGTCGCCCTCTCCGATCCCCAGCGCCCTCACGGAAAGAATCAGCGCGTCGAGTCCTGAGTTTAATCCGACACAGTAGTTCCTTCCCGTAAATTGCGCAAATTCCTTCTCGAACTGCAAAACCTCATTTCCGAGCACATACCAGCCAGAACGCAGCACGCGGAGCGCTGCCTCCTCGTATTCCGACTGATACATCTGGAACTGCCGGTCAAGTACGTTGCATTTTATCTTCATGGTGGTCCTCCTTCTATCCTCTGCTGAACTACTCTCTAAATAACTCAGCGTCGGTACAGTTCTGCCTACATAACGGTGAAAAACAGTGCCTGACACAAATAGCCTGCGCTGTGTTCACTGTTATCTGTGAATACTCAACGAACTCAAAATCATATCACAAAAAAGATACTTTATTTTGTACTGTCAACTGGCAGTTTGATATAACTGCCTAACTCCACATTAAACTGTTTCGGTTTAATATAGTTCAGCCCGCCCTCTGTGGTAAATGTCATTTCTCCAAAATATATTTTCCCCTCCACATTATATAAGTCGACCCTCACATGGCAGAAGCCCTCGCTCAATCTGGCAGCAAGCCTTATCATTTCTTTAAAATTGGAAGGCAGCTGAGGAACATTGCCCGCATTGCTGTACCCCCATCTGTAGTTCGTAAAATTTCCTTCCACATCAAATATATATCGTCTATGCTGAATAAATCTTCCTGTATCCACCCAGAAATATTTTACTTCCCCATTAAAACACATAAATTTATAGTCATACAGATCATTGTTGCTTTGACACAGATATTTTTCCGCTATAATCTTGGGTGCTATGTCCTTGTAGTGCAATTCCATCCAATAATATGCAAAATTTTTCTTCATCGCATTGGTTATTTTCTCTCTTGTGCTGTCTACATCTAATTCTGCTTTATCCTTCACGATAACGTTTGCTCCCGAACCCGTGTTTAGTTTTAATACGAATTGCTGGGGAAGCTTTGAAAAATCGATATCATCAAACTGATCCCAAACGCCATAGAGCGGTATAAGATACTCCTCACCAATCTGCTTTGCCACCCAGTCACACACCCTGTATTTATCGGAGAGCATTGTATATAATGGATTTTTGTCGTACAATTTGATCCATTGTACCTTCTCGTTATACGTAATAGGCGCATCCAGATGCAGCCGTTCTCCTGTGGATGCCCCATACAGCTTCTCAAGCAGTTTTGGATACTGGCTTTCATCAGCCCCACTGATTATTTTATACCTCAGCTCACCCGCATTTTTACTGCCGTTTATTCTGTCAAAAACCTTATATACAAGATATTTTACCCCGCCAAATCTGCAGCTGTATATAACCTTTCTCATCATTGACATGTTTTCGTCCTCCTGTTGTCATAACCGCCGTAGGAACTGTTCGCAAAACTGCTCCATCCTGACTTCTTAAGTTGTTAACAGTTCCAAATTACCGCATATTTTGAATGCTCTTATATTCCCTGCGCAATCTATCGTCCAACTGCGGATATGCCCCAAGCATTCTGTGAAAATCTTTCCAAAGAAGTTCATCCCCGCTGTCATTGAGCTTATTCAGACATTCGCCCTCCTGAGTCCCCTTTACGGCCTCTATTCTCGGAAGATTTTTTTCCACAACATTTATCTTAGCGCCTTTTAAGACTGCCATAAGCCAAAACCATATGTCGTCATTGGTAGGCGCAAGCTTTCTGCACTTTTCCTCGTCAAGTACCTCCTCGTCCAGAATGTGCGGCGGATACAGCACCCCGCCTACCCCTGTAAGCTTGTGCAGATATGACGGAAACGGATATACTTCAAACTCGCCTTTTTTCATTTTATATCTATTATCCTCAATATAAAATTTTGTTATTCTGTGGCAATGTACATAATCCGGAGCTTTCTCATATCCCAGATATAGTCTTTTCAGCCAGTGCCGCTCATAATACACATCATCATCCGCAGTCACAATAATATCCTCAGGATACATGCGCAAAGCTGGTATCAGCTTTTTGTATGATTTTATGTCATTACACCAGTTGATCGTCAGCCCGTACTTCTTTAATTCCAGTAACCTGGCAGGCAATCCGTTCTCCTTCTGCGGAAACTGCTCCTGCGCAAGCCACAATATCATTTCGTCTGGTTTTAGTGATTGCATCAATAACGATTTTATCGTGATAGCAACACCTTCAATTCTTGCGGGAAACGAAGTCAATGAAACAATTATTTTTACTTTTCTTTTTTTGTCTGTGATTCCCGTCCAATCTTTTTTGTTCGCGCACACTCCCCACC
>CAMWOK010000010.1 GCA_947175845.1 uncultured Lachnospiraceae bacterium
ATAAAGAAGTTGGAGGAGCAGTTTAGATGAAGACAGTTTTGGTTGTGGCGGCCCACCCGGACGACGAGATACTTGGCGTCGGCGGGACAGTGGCAAGGCACGCGGCACAAGGCGATGCCGTCTATGCCCTCATTCTGGGGGAGGGACAGACCTCGCGCGGTGTGAACAGGGAGGATACGGACAGGGAGATTGTGGAGGCGCTCCACACAAACACGCTCGAGAGCGCAGCAGAGGCAGGGTACCGGGAGGTTTTTTTTGCGGATTTTCCAGACAACCGCTTCGATGATGTCGATCTGCTCGACCTTGTGAAGGTGGTGGAGCACTATATCCAGAAGGTACAGCCGCAGACGGTCTATACGCATTACAGCGGCGATTTGAATGTTGACCACCAGTATACGGCGCGCGCGGTGCTCACGGCGACAAGGCCGATCGGCGGCTGTGTGGAGGAGATTTATGCCTTTGAGACGCTGTCTTCCACGGAGTGGAATTTTGACTGCAGCGCGCAGCCTGCCTTCTGCCCGAATGTGTTTGTGGACATCACAGACTACTACGACACAAAGGTGCAGGCGATGCGCTGCTATGTGTCTGAGCTGTGTACCTTTCCGCACCCAAGGAGCCTAGAAGGAATGGACGCGCTGTCTAAGGTGCGCGGGATGACGGCGGGCATGGAGCGCGCGGAGGCGTTTATGCTCGTCAGGAAATTAAGGAAGAGGGCAGAGGACTGAGATGTTATATATTCGAGCAGATGGCAATACAGAGATTGGTATGGGACATGTGATGCGCTGTCTGTCTGTTGCGGAGGCTGCAGCGGAGCTTGACTGTCTGCAGCCTCCGGTCTTTGTCACGGCGGACGCGGGATGCCGTGCGATGATAGAGGACAGGGGATTTCGCGCAATTGTGCTCAACACGGATTTCCGGGATATGATGAGCGAGCTGCCACAGCTTGCGCAGCTGTTTGACAGAAAGAGCGATGTGCTGCTTGTGGACAGCTATCAGGCGGGTGCAGAGTACTATCGTGCGCTTCGCAGGCTTGTGAAGGTGGCATGTTTTGAGGATATGGGGGAAGCCTGTCCGGTTGACCTGCTTATCAATTACAATATCTATGCGCCACAGCTTGCACAGACGTACAAAGGTGCGCCGGCGGACTGCGTGCCTGCAAAGATACTGCTGGGCGCAGCGTACATGCCGCTTCGAAAAGCATTTCAGGAGCCGGCAGCGTATCAGGTCCGAGATAAAGTGACAGATGTTATGATAACGACAGGGGGGAGCGATCCCTACTTTGCGACAGCGGCCATTGCAGACGCGCTGTGCGCGGACAAGATGATTGCAGAGCAGGGGATACACCTGCATTTGGTGAGCGGTCCTTTCAACCAATTTGCGGACGCGCTCAGACACAGATACCCGCGCCAGGCGGATCAGGGGGAAACAGCCGCAGTGCGCGTCACGGTTCACGAGTGCGTGGCCGACATGCGCAGCCTGATTCTCCAAAGCGATGTGGTTATATCGGCGGCGGGAAGCACGATCTATGAAGTCAGTTCTGCAGGCGTGCCGATGATTGTCTTTTATTTTGCGGAGAATCAGCGCCAGGGCGCCGAGGCGGTGGCGCGGCTAACCGGGATTGTCAACGCGGGATGCTTTTTTGTGGATGGCGCCGGCGTGGCAGAGAACATCCGAAAGACACTGCGGCGGTGTATACAGGACAAGGCATACCGGGAGCGCCTGTGGGAGCAGGAGCGCGTGCTCGTCGACGGAAAAGGGGCACGGCGCACCGCAGGGCAGCTGGCAGGTCTTCTGCGTGTGGAAGTGGGGTAGCATATGACGTTTCAGGGTCAGGGATTTCGGAAGAGAAGACAATTAAATTACGAGCTGCTGCGCATACTGGCGATGCTGATGATAGTGAGTCTCCACTATCTGAGCAAAGGCGGACTGCTCGGGGATCCGGCAAGGGCGGACATGACAGCGGTGGGATACACCGCATGGCTGGTCGAGGCATTCTGTATAGTGGCGGTCAATGTCTATGTGCTGATCAGCGGATACTTTGGGGTGGATGCGAAAGAAAGCCCGGCGGACGGGGAGCAGATTACACTGCGCAGCGTGCTGAGACGACCGCTCAGAATATGGATGCAGGTGTTTTTTTATTCCATGCTGTTCGGGTGCGGTGCGCTTGTATTCGGCCTCGCGGAGTTTGATCTCTACCAGTTTTTTTCGTACTGTTTTCCGATTGTGACGGAACATTACTGGTTTGCGACATACTATGTGGTTCTGTGCCTGCTGATGCCGTTTTTAAATGCCGGCATGACATATCTGGATCAGAGGAAAGCGCGATGTCTGCTGTTTGGGTTCGTGCTGGTACTCAGCGTGTCAAAAACCGTCATTCCAATGAAACTTCCGTGGGACAAAGGCGGTTATGACAGTCTGTGGTTTGTGGTGCTGTATCTGACAGGAGCATATCTGAGGCGGTACGGTCTGCCGGCTGTCCAGACAAGATGGAAGGCTGCGGCGCTGTACGGAGGCAGTGTGACGGCTGTTTTTGCATCCTTTTTCCTGATTCGGATGATTTATCTGAGGACGGGAAGCCTCGGGGCGATGATCCAGTATGGATACACTTACAATTTTCTGTTTTGCTATACAGGCGCTGTGGGGCTTTTTCTGCTGTTCGGGGCGTTTCGGCGGGACGGAAGTGCAGATGGGATAAGGTCAGGTGTGCCGGAGCGGTTTCGCAAACCGATCGAGCTGCTTTCGGAAGCATCCTTTGGCGTCTACCTGATTCATGAGCACATCAATATCCGATATGCGTGGCCGCGGTGGTTTCAGTGCGGTGCGCAGACCCAAAATTCTGTCGCGGGCTTTCTGGTGCACATGCTCTTGAGCGTGCTGTGCGTATATCTGGTCTGCACGGTCATCGAACTGATTCGGCGAAGGGGTGCGCGCACAATCCTGCCCGCACTGATTTTGCTGCTGTATCCGCTGCGCCATGCGCTGACAGGGGTGGACTTGATGGATGCAGGATATGCGCTTGGGAATTACCGTTTTTTTGAGGCGCTGAACGAGACGTGGAAGCTTGCGACCTACCTGGCAAACAGAGCTGGAATACTGCTTTCCAAGCTGCCATTCGGAGCGGGCTGGGCGGGAATGAACGTGTACTGCGGACTTCTTCTGGGCGCGGCGGCGGCCGGCGTGTACCTGTTTCTGCAAAGGCGGTATGGGCAGAAACGCGGGTTGATTTGTGCGCTTCTGTTTGCAGCAGAGCTGACAGCGCTCTCCCTGTGCTGGGCGCCGGTTGTTATTTTATACCATTATCTTGGTTATCTGCTTATGACAGCGGCTGTTATTGTATTGTATGTGGCGATCGTGAAGGATCGCACACCGTATTTTGTCGCTGCAGGTATCATACTGGGGATTTGTGTTGCAGTGCGGATGCCAAACATTACATTTATGGCGCTGATTCTGCCTGTGTGGTGCGACTGTTTCTGGAAGCGCAGCGGGCAGAGGCGGGACTTGACCGACTGCGCAGGGAACCAGTTATGGTTCCGGAAGCTGATCACACGCACTCTGTACTGTGTCGGCGGCTACCTTGCCGGGGTGGCAATACCGCTGGCAGCAATCTGTGTGCGCTACGGACTGGCCGCGTACCCGCGGATGATCGCCGCGCTGTTTGGCATGACGGACCACGCGGCGGATTATAAGCCGGCCTCGATGGTCACGGCGATGTTTGGCGACTATATCCAGTACAGTGTATGGCTGATCTTGTTTGTGTGCTATCTGGCGGCGGGGATGTTGTTTTTCCGTGTTTTGCACAGATTTGTCCAGGGCGTGGACAGAGCACGGGCATGTGAAAAGAAAATAACGGTTGTTTTTTGGATTCTGTACGCGGTGGGGCTGGCAGTGCTGCTGCGCTTCTGCTATGGCAGGGGAATGTTCGGGTTTGATTACAGTGAATATTTTAGCATGTACAAGTGGGTGACTGTCTATCTGCTGATTGTGCTCGGCATGTGTGCATGGCTGCTGCTGGATAAGCGCGCCGACAGCGATTTAAAATTATGGGCGGTATTTCTGCCTGTCATCATTCTTGTCACACCGCTCGGCAGCAATAACGGGCTTTATCCGATCATCAACAACCTGCTTCTGGTGATGCCGGTGTCGCTGCTGATGGCGCGCGAGGCGCTGGCTTTGGCAAAGAAGGAATTTGCATTCCGGCTGGTGTTCGGGACTGTGCTTGTGTGCACGGCAGTGCAGAGCATTTTGTTTGGCGTCGGCTTTGTCTTTCATGACGCGGGCGCACGGGGGGCTGGACAGGACGAGAACAGCCGTCTTGTACTGCAGTGTGACAGCGCGGGGGCAGGGCTTTTGACAACGGCGGACAGAAAAGCGGCTGTCGAGGAGCTCGACACGTATCTGTACGAGAACAGACTGAATCAGAAACAGGTGATATTGTATGGGGATATTCCGGGTATGGCCTATCTGTTTGGCATGGAGCCTGCGATATCGACGACCTGGGCGGATCTGGACTCTTATGACATGGCGTTATTGAATGAGGAGCTTGCGCGCGTGGCAGAAGGTTTTGCCGCAGGGAGCCTGCCTGTTATGATCGTGGGGCGCGCGTCCGCAGATCCGCTGACAGAAGCGGACGGACTCAAGTACCAGAAGCTGCGGATCCTTACGGATTTTGCGGCGGAAAATGGCTACAGGCAGTGTTTTGAGAATGAGGCGTACCGGGTGTTTTGTGTATATTAATTTCAAAACCTTGCCAAAATCTTATGAAAAGAGTACAATGAAACGAGAAATAAATTCCCAGAATAAGGAAAGGCATGGTTGCAGGATGATCAATTTTAACGTACCGCCATATATGGGCAGGGAGATAGAATATATTAAGCAGGCCGTCGAGAATCAAAAAATATGCGGAGACGGTCCGTTCACGAAACGATGCAGCGAGTGGGTAGAGCAGTACACAGGCGCGGCGAAGTGTCTGCTGACGCCCTCCTGCACGCAGGCGACAGAGCTTGCGGCCCTGCTGATTGACGTGAAGGAGGGGGATGAGGTGATCATGCCCTCGTACACCTTCGTTTCCACGGCGGACGCGTTTGTGCTCCGCGGTGCCACTGCAGTGTTTGTCGACATACGGCCGGATACCATGAACATAGACGAGCGTCTGATCGAGCAGGCGGTGACGGAGCGGACGCGGGCGATTGTCCCGATGCACTATGCGGGCGTCGCCTGCGAGATGGATACTATCATGGAGATCGCGCGGCGGCACAATCTCTTTGTGGTGGAGGATGCGGCGCAGGGAATGGCGGCGACCTACAAGGGCAGACAGCTTGGCGCGATCGGAGATTTCGGGTGTTATTCTTTCCATGAAACCAAGAATCTGAGCATGGGTGAGGGCGGTGCGCTGCTGATCCAGGATGCGGGCTATATCACGGAAGCGGAGATCATCCGCGAGAAGGGCACGAACCGATCCCAGTACTACCGGGGACAGGTGGACAAGTACCGCTGGATGAACTACGGTTCGTCCTACCTGCCAAGCGACATGAACGCGGCGTATCTCTGGGCACAGATCGAGCAGATTGACGCGATCACTGCCAAGCGCGTGGCGCTGTGGAACCAGTACAATGCTTTGCTGCAGCCGCTGCGGGAGCGGGGGCTTGTGGAGCTTCCCCATGTGCCAAAGGGCTGTGTCCACAACGGGCATATGTACTATATCAAAGCAAAGGATCTCGAGGAGCGCACCCGGCTTATCGATTTTCTCAAGGAAAACGGGATCTGGGCAGTGTTTCACTATGTGCCGCTGCACACGGCGCCTGCCGGGTTGAAATTTGGCAGGTTTGCAGGTGAGGATGTGTACACGACAAGGGAGAGCGACCGGCTGCTGCGCCTGCCGATGTTCTATGCGCTGACGCCCGCTGAGGTCGACTATATCGCAAGTAAGGTGAAGGAGTTCTATCACGTATGATGGATGACCGCACAGGAGGAAAGGCAGCAAAAGTGTGTGGTGCTTTTGTCTATACCCTTTTGCTTGCGCTGCTTTTATCCGCACAGTTTGATTTTTACTACGATCTGAATGATGATACCATGATAAAGGATATTGTGTCGGGAGCTTATACAGGCCGGCCGAGCGGCCACTGTATCCAGATGCTGTATCCTTTGGCGTGGTGTATTGCGCTTTTTTACAGAGCCATTCCGTCCATTCCATGGTATGGCTTGTTTTTGTGTCTGTGTCAGTTTGGCGTGGTCTTTCTGATCGCGGCAAGGCTTCTGTCTGTCATGCCCGGCGCAAAGGCGCGATGCATGGCGCTTATGGCGGAGGCGGTGCTGGTGCTCGGAGTGTTTCTGCGGGTGTCTGTGGTGATACAGTATAGTGTCACTTCCGGGATCTGCATGACAGGGGCGGTGTTTTTGTTCCTGACAGCGCCGGAGGCGGACCGGGCATCTGTATTTTTCCGAAGAAATCTTACGCCCATGGTTCTTGTCATTCTGGCCTTTCTGATCAGGACGGGGGTCTGCATCATGCTTCTGCCGTTTCTGCTGTTTGCGGGACTTGCAAAGTGGTGCGGCGAAGCAAAATTTTTCACTGTGGTCAATTTCCGAAAATATGTCACGTTGATTGTCACGGCGCTCCTGTGCATGGCGGCAGTGTACTCGCTGGACATGGTGGCGTACCGGGGGAGCGAGTGGAGCAGTTTTTGCCGGTTCTTTGACGCGCGCACGAAACTGTATGATTTTTATGGACTGCCTGCCTACGAGGAAAACAGGGAGTTTTATGACGCTATCGGACTGTCCCGGGAGTCATACACCCTTCTGGAAAATTATAATTTCGCTCTGGATGAGTCGATCGACACATGGAGGCTCGAATCGATCGCGGCGTACCAGGAACAGCTGGCGGGTGAGGGAAAGGGGCTGCAGGATACCTTTGGCTTTGTCAGCAAAAAAAGCCCGCGTGAGGCGCTGTCAGCCTACAGGGACCAGATTCTCTCAGACCTTGTGACGGCGTGGGAGTTGCTGCGGCTGCCAAAGCCCGCGGGCGCGTACTACGCAGGTGCGCAGAAAGCGCTTTGCGGCATTGCGGTTGCTGCAGTGTACTTGTGGTATCTGCTGCGGTGCGCTGTGCCTGCGCGCGGGAAAGAGCGTCTGAGCTGCGTGGGGAAAGTGCTGTGCATCGCTGCAGTCCGCAGTGTGATGTGGCTGTATCTGTGCATGGTGGACAGGGTGCTCGACCGGGTCGCCGTGCCGCTTCTGATGGCGGAGTTTGCCACGGTGGCCGGACTTCTGCTCTGTGACAAGCCCACGGAGGATGCCGCTGGGAGATTCCGGGCAGTGAAAGCGGCAATCTGTCTGCTGGCTGTCGCAGGAACTGCCGCGGGGGCCGCAGCAAACCTGCACAATGTCCATGCGGAGTACGGGCTGCGCGCGGTCTCCGACGAACGCTGGAACGCACTGATGGATTATTGTCGAAAAAATGGAAATAATTATTATGTGATCGATGTGTACTCGTCGACGTCCTACCAGGGGATTCCCTACTCGGAAAAACTGTTTGCAAACGTGGATAACACCTGCAGAAATTTTGACCTCTGCGGAGGCTGGGCGGCGAAAAGTCCGCTTGCGCGACAGAAGCTGGGACAGTTTCGCATCCGGGATATCCAGAGTGCACTCTGCAGTTCCAAACAGGGCAGGGCGAGGGCGTATTTTGTGGTGCGGGCCGGCGGGGAGCTTGAGTGGCTTGTGCGCTACTATGAAAAGCGCGGGACAAAGATAGAGCTCAGGTGCGTTGACCGCATTTGGGCAGGCACGGCGGAGCCGGCGTTTGATGTCTATGAACTGGCTAGAAAGTAAAAAGGAGATATTTAGATTCGTATGGAACCGATGAAAAAGGATTTGGAGATAAGGGGACAGCAGATTTATCTGAGGCCGATCACGGCGGACGACACGGAGATGGCGGTGCGCTGGCGCAACATGCCGGTGGTGGTGGAAAATTTTATCTACCGCAGGCCAGTCAGCCGCACAGACCACGAGAACTGGCTTGCCGGAAAGGTATTTACAGGGCAGGTGCACCAGTTTATTGTGTGCAGAATAGAGGATGGCCTGCCGCTCGGATCGATTTATCTCCAGAATTTCGAGGAGGAGAACCGGAAGGCAGAGTGGGGGATATATCTCGGGGAGGAACAGGCATACGGAAAGGGCATCGGCACGGAGTCCGCAAGGCTGGTTCTGGAGTATGCGTTCACCGCGCTTGGGATGCACAAGGTGGTGTCGCGTGTGCTGGCGCGGAACAAGGCGAGCATCCGCATGAACGAGAAGGCGGGGTATGTGCAGGAGGCGTATTTGAAAGATGAGCTCTTTTTGGACGGGCAGTTTGAGGATCTGATCCTGTTTGGAGCCATCAATCCGAGAGGATGAGGTGAGCATTTGAGTATGAGTAAGATAAGTTTTGTCATCCCCTGTTATCGAAGCGCGCGGACGCTCGCGGGCGTTGTGGCAGAAATACAGGACACGATGAAATCCCTGCCGGAATACGGATATGACATTTTCCTGGTAAACGACTGTTCTCCGGACGATACCTACGAGGTCATCAGGAAGCTGTGCGCGGAAAATGACAACATCACAGGAATCAGCCTCGCGAAAAATTTTGGACAGCACGCGGCGCTGATGGCGGGGCTTCGCAAGTCGGACGGGGAGATCGTCGTCTGTCTCGACGACGACGGCCAGACTCCGGCAAACGAGGTGGGAAAGCTGCTTGCGGGCATCGAGAGCGGAAGCGATGTGGTCTACGCAAGCTATGAGAACAAAAAGCACAGCGCCTTTCGGAACTTTGGCACCTGGATGAATGACATCATGACAAGGACGATGCTTGGAAAGCCAAAGGATCTGCATCTGACAAGCTATTTTGCCGCGCGGCGCTTTGTGGTGGACAGCATGCTCCAATATGAGAACAGCTATCCGTACATTATCGGATTAGTGCTGCGCGCCACCAGAAATATCACCAACGTCCCGGTGCGCCACAGGAGCCGTGAGATCGGCACCTCGGGGTACACGATGAAGAAGCTTCTGGGACTGTGGTTTAACGGGTTTACGGCGTTCTCGATTCTGCCGCTGCGGATCGCGACTATAACAGGTGTTACTTTTGCGGCGGGCGGTTTTGTCTACGGGATATACACGGTGGTAAAGAAGTTTATCAACCCGGAAGTGCCGATGGGATTCAGCTCGCTGATGGCGGCAGTCGTGTTCATCGGCGGTATGCTGATGATCATGCTGGGGCTGATCTGGGAGTACATCGGGCGGATATATATCAGTATCAACAACTCGCCGCAGTATGTGATTCGCGAGGAAACAGGCGGTCATGCCGACGGGCATTCAGAATGATAGTTGTATAAAAATTTGTATTGTGCTATACTCTAAACGCATAGGAAAAGGAAATGGAGGGCTTAATGGAAACAAACAGGATACTTTCCTATATGAATGATATTGCGGCCTGCACATTTTCCAACAGCGAGCGAGCGAGGAGCCATGCGAAGAGAACTGCCGGGATACAGATTTTTGTGGCGACGATCGCGTTTATCCTGATGATGCGCGTGTTTCCGGCCGGACTTGTGCAGAACCATACATTCTCGCGGCAGAAGGCGTTCGACAAGCCGGAGAAAGCGGGGATGACAGGGGAACTGTTTACTGCCAGCGACAAGAAGCTTCAGACGGTATTTTTTGAAAAAGAACATCTGTATCAGATCACATTGTATCTGCAGTGCAGCGGCGCAGGGCAGACCCAGGATTCTGCAGGAGTGCTGTTTCGATTGTACAATGACGCCTTTTCCTGTATCTATGAGGAGGATATTAACGACAAAAAAATAGAGAAAAACGGATTTCTGACCGCGACGCCCGATCTGGATGTCGAGCCGGGAGGGACATATTATTATGAAATCCTGATCAGCGAGGAGAACAGCGCGCAATTCAGGCTCCCGGCTGCGGACAGGGAAGCGCTTGCGCAGGCCGAGAACGGCATCCTGTACATTGATGGGATTCTCAATGAGTCGGTCAGTCTCGTCGCGGACTTTGACTACACGCGCCCGCTGTCAGCGGTGGGGATTGCCGGATACTACAGTTTGATTCTGGCCGCAGCCCTGGTCATCTGTCTGGCGCTTCTGGCCGCAGCCTGGCTCTATGACGAAAGCATCGCGTGGGAATCCGGGCTGATTGAACGATACATCCGGACAGGTGCGGCAGGAGTGAGCATTCTTGCGGCTGTGCTGCTGTTTGTCTTTTCCGTCGTGTGCAACTGCTTCGGCGGGGAAGTGTGGGACAGGCTCTTTTTTGCGGTCGGGATTGTTGTCGCGGAGGCGTGGCTGGCGGGGTTTCTGCTGCGCGCAAAGAAGGGAAAACGGCCGAAAAAAAGTTCCAGGATGTCAGCGGCCGGGATTGTGTGGCTCACGTGGAGAAATTATATTCAGACAGTGAGTTTTGGGCTGCTGTTCTACGCGCTGTGTCAGTACACGAATGCGGACAGAAATTTTTATCATTACACAAACACCAGATGGATGTTGATTTTTCTGGCGGTTGCGCTGCTGATGAACTACAGTGAAAAACAGTTTGTAAACTGGTTTAGTCTGATCTGGCTCGCGGCCGGGGCGGCAGGCTCCATGCTCTACTGCAGGACGGCCGGGGCGGATGAGAACGATCTGCTTCTTGCGCGGCTTACCTGCGGCGTTGTGGTGTCGTGGGGACTTCTGATACTCAATATTCTGATTTGGCTGGTCCGCACCGGGGCGTTTCCTGCTGGAAACACCAGAAAAAGGAGAGGCAGAAACGCAAAGGGACGCACACAGCGGGTGTTATTTTATGTGCTCTGGCTGGCATTTTGCCTCATGATGTACGCAAACCGGTTTGAGAAGGTGTGGGTGTTCACGGCGACGCTGCCATTTTTGGCATATCTGTTCGGGCCGAATACACTCTCCGCGCGAATCCGGTTTTTCAGGAATTTTGGCAATGGCATTCTTTTGAGTTTTGCCCTGGTGACTGTGTTTTGTCTGGCGCACAGGCCGCACCACTACTGGATGCTTTATCGGTACGGCGGCATTTTTCACACAGTGGCGTGCACCGGCATGTACCTTGCCGTTGTGTTCGGGGTGGCACTTGCAAAGCTTTACGGAAAATTAAAAAATAAGAAGAACATACTCTGGTCCTGTTATATGGAATATTTTCTGACGGCGTGCACGGTGGGCTTCATCCTGCTCACGATGTCGCGGACCGCGTTTCTGACCGCGTCTGTGATGGTGCTGATGGTCGTGGCGCTGACCGCAGCCGCACACCACAAGGCTCCCGGGCGGATTTTGAAGGAGCTGGGTGTCCTTGCAGCTGTGTGCCTGGTGAGCTTTCCGATGGTGTATACGACGGTGCGCATGGTCCCGGCCGTTGTGAATGACCCTGTCCGCTACGAGATTGAATTTCAGGACCGATCGTTTATGATCTATGAGGGAGATCCGATAGACTCTGACAAATATATGACGGTGCGGCGCTTTTTCTCCACGCTATTTGGCAGATTTCAGACGACGTCAGGCGGGAGCGGTAAGGCCGATGCGGGCTCTGACGGGGGACTTGACCTGCGGGAATCCGGCGAGCTTGCCTACGTGGGAGACGGCCTGGCGGGACTTGACGTGCGGTATTTTTCGATGGACAGCGATGACGGGGACGATTCCGAGGAGGACGACGATGACATTTCCAACGGCAGGTTTACCATCTTTCGGGATTACCTTAAGGCGATCGGATTTGCGGGGCATCCGAAGATGGGGCCGCTTGACAAGAAGGGGAACGAATATGCGCACGCGCACAATTCCTATCTGCAGGTCGCATACAATTTTGGCCTGACTGCAGGGATTGTGTTTCTGATTCTGTGCGCGATGACGCTGTGGCGCTCTGTCCGGTTCTTTCTGAATTACGGCAGCAAATACAGTGTCGCGCTTGTGCCGTTTGCACAGATTGTCGCGTTTGGATTTATCAGCCTGACAGAGTGGGCTTACCATCCGTGCATCCCGGCAGGATTCAGTTTTATTCTGATGCAGACTGCGCTGATGCGCGACTGCACAGTCTCTGGGAATGCGGCAAAGAAAAGAGCGGGAAGCACGAAATAGAAAGGCTTGGAGGCAGTAACGGTATTATGAAAATAGTAAATCGCATCAATGTACAGCTTTTGCAGCGGAGAATTGTGCTCGTGATACTGGATATAATGACAGTATGCATCGCGAGCATCGCGCCGCTGTGGATACGTTTTGAACTCAATTACAAGGATATTCCGGAGATCTATCTGAGCTCGGCATGGAATTTCATGTTTGCCAATGTGGTGATGACGCTGGCCGTGTTCTATGTCTTTAAGCTGTATCACAGCCTGTGGGCGTTTGCGGGGACGGCGGAGGTTCAGAATATCCTGGCGGCCTGCATCCTGAGTGCGATACTGGACTTTCTTGGCATGAAGCTCATGCGCTATGAGATCCCCAGAAGCTATTACTTTATGTACGCGATGGTGCTCACCGGACTCACGACCTCCACGCGGTTTTCCTACCGCATCATGCGCAACATGCGGCACAAGGCACAGAACCGGAAAAACGGCACGCGCGTCATGATCATCGGAGCAGGGGACGCCGGAAACACGGTCATCAAGGAGATCACCAACAGCACCTACAGCACGATGATCATCAAGTGCATTATCGATGATGATGAGCATAAGTGGGGCAGATTTATTCAGGGAATCAAGATTGTAGGCGGGCGCGACCGCATCGTGGAGTACGCGGCACTCTACGGAATTGACGAGATTTTTATCGCGATCCCGTCGGCGAACCGCGCGACGATGAAGGCCCTTGTCGAGATCTGCAAGGAGACGAGCTGCAAGCTGCGGACGCTCCCGGGCATCTACCAGCTTGTGAACGGCGAGGTCAATGTCAGCAAACTGCGGGATGTCGATGTGGAGGATCTGCTGGGGCGCGACCCGATCAAGGTGGATCTGGACTCGATCCTCAATTATGTCAGAAACCGCACAATCATGGTCACTGGCGGAGGCGGGTCGATCGGCAGCGAGCTTTGCCGCCAGATTGCAGGTCACAGGCCCGCCCGCCTGATTATAGTCGATATCTATGAGAACAATGCCTATGAGATCCAGCAGGAGCTGCGGCAGAAGTATCCGGCACTCGATCTGGTGGTGCTGATTGCCTCCGTGCGGAACACCAACCGCATCAACAGCATCATGAAGACCTATCGCCCCGATATCATCTACCACGCGGCGGCGCACAAGCATGTGCCGCTGATGGAGGTGAGCCCGAACGAGGCGATCAAGAACAATGTCTTTGGCACGTGGAAGACAGCGCAGGCGGCCGTCCAGAACGGCGTGAAAAAGTTTGTGATGATCTCGACGGACAAGGCGGTCAACCCGACGAATATCATGGGGGCGAGCAAGCGCATCTGTGAGATGATCATACAGACGTACAACCGCCACTACGACACGGAATTTGTGGCAGTCCGCTTTGGGAATGTGCTGGGAAGCAACGGGAGCGTGATCCCCCTGTTCAAGAAACAGATTGCGATAGGCGGTCCTGTCACGGTTACGCATCCTGATATCATCCGTTATTTTATGACGATCCCGGAGGCGGTATCGCTCGTTCTGCAGGCGGGGGTCTACGCCAAAGGCGGCGAGATCTTTGTGCTTGACATGGGGGAGCCTGTCAGGATACTCGATCTCGCAAAGAATCTGATCCGGCTGTCCGGATATAAGGTCGACGAGGATATCAAGATTGAGTTTACCGGGCTGCGGCCAGGAGAGAAGCTTTACGAGGAACTTCTGATGAGCGAGGAGGGGCTTGAGGACACGGCGAACAAGCTGATTCATGTCGGCAGGCCGATTGAGTTTGACGAGAGGCTGTTCTATGTGCAGCTGAATCATTTAAAGCAGGCGGTTGAGAGCGAATGCGACGATGTGCGCGAGCTGATACGGGAGATTGTACCGACGTACACGCCCAAGGATGCAGCACAGGATCGCGGGCAGTGAGCGATCGATGGAGGAGGAGTATTATGGAAAACAGTACGGAAAAAAGAATTTACCTGTCAAGTCCCACGATGCACGGGGAGGAGCAGCGCTTTGTGGCGGAGGCGTTCGACACAAACTGGGTGGCACCGCTGGGACCAAATGTCAACAATTTTGAGACGGAGCTTGCACAGTACACAGGATGCGGCCACGCAGCGGCGCTCAGCTCGGGAACGGCGGCGATTCATCTGGGACTGAAGCTTCTGGGCGTGCAGGAGGGCGATGTGGTGTTTGTGTCCTCCCTGACTTTTTCTGCCAGCTGCAATCCGATTGTGTACGAGAAGGCAGTGCCTGTGCTGATCGATTCCGAGCCGGACACATGGAATATGTCGCCTGTGGCACTGGAGAGGGCATTTGAGAAATACCCCAGTCCGAAGGCGGTCGTCATCGTACATCTGTACGGAACTCCGGCAAAGATGGATGAGATTATGCAGATCTGTGCGGCGCACAATGTACCGATCCTGGAGGATGCAGCCGAGTCGCTTGGTTCTACATATGGCGGAAAGCATACGGGAACCTTTGGCCGCATCGGCATTTACTCGTTCAATGGAAACAAGATTATCACGACCTCCGGCGGCGGGATGATGGTGTCCCGGGAGGAGGCGCTTGTGAAGGAGGCGCGGCTGCTCTCGACGCAGGCGCGGGATCCGGCGCGGCATTACCAGCATTCCAGGATAGGCTACAACTACAGAATGAGCAATGTTGATGCGGGCATCGGGCGGGGACAGCTGATGCATCTGGATGAGCATGTGCGGCTGAAAAAGGCAATTTACCGGCGATACCAGGAGGCGTTTGCGGACATTGAAGAGATTGTCATGAATCCGTTGAATCCCGGGGGCGACGCCAATAACTGGCTTTCCTGCATGACGATCAGGGAGGGCTGCAAGGTGACGCCCGACATGGTTATGGATGCGCTGGAGGCAGAGAATATCGAGTCGCGCCCGATCTGGAAACCGATGCATCTGCAGCCGGTCTTTGCGGCGTGCGATTTTATAAACCACAACGACGGCAGGATGAGTGTGAGTGAGGATATCTTTGTGCGCGGCATGTGCCTGCCAAGCGACATCAAGAACACAGATGCGGATATGGACAGGGTGATTGGCATTGTAAGGGGACTTTTTCAGAGATAGTGGGAGTTGAGGCGGATGTATGCAAACTATATAAAACGGCTGCTGGACATAGGTATCTCGTTCACGGCGCTTGTGGTGCTGAGTCCCGTTCTGCTGGCGGTCGCGGTGCTGGTGCGCATCAAACTTGGCGCGCCGGTTATTTTCCACCAGGACAGACCGGGATATCAGGAAAAAATATTTAAGCTGTGCAAGTTCCGATCCATGACGGATGCGCGGGGCGCGGACGGCAAACTGCTGCCGGACGAGGAGCGCCTGACTAGGTTCGGAAAGGCGCTGCGGGCGTCGAGCCTGGATGAACTGCCGGAACTCTGGAATATCTTAAAGGGCGATATGAGCCTGATCGGGCCGCGTCCCCTTCTGGTGAGTTATCTTCCGTACTACACGGACGAGGAGCGCCTCAGGCACAGCGTCAGACCAGGGCTTACAGGGCTTGCGCAGGTGCGGGGCAGGAATCTGCTCGACTGGGACAGGCGCTTTGCCACGGATGTGGAGTACGTTCGGAACCTGACGTTTGCCATGGATGTGAAAATTTTCTTCATGACAATCCGCAAGGTTTTTGTGCGCGAGGACATCGAGGTGGACACCAGCCAGGCGGAGGGAAATTTTGCCGAGATCAGAAAGGCGAGGCAGGAAAAGGAGTAGTTGTATGAATCTTTTGATATTAAGCTGTGGCACGAGAGATAAGGTGGTTGAGTATTTCAAAGAAGCGTTTGGGGACGCGGGAAGGGTGGTCTGCACGGACTGCAGCCCCTATGCGCCGGCACTGTACGAGGCGGATGCGCACTATCTTGTTCCAAGGATCACAGCGCCGGAATATCTGGATGTGATCTGTGACATCTGCAAAAAGGAATCCATCACGGGCGTGCTCTCGCTGATTGACCCGGAGCTGTCGCTGCTCGCAGCGCATTCGGAGACATTCGCGGCCCTGGGCGTCACGATTGTCGGTTCCGACTATGAGCGCTGTGAGCGCACGCTGAACAAGTGGGAGCTGTACTGCTGGATGCAGGAGCACGGCTATCCGTGCGCGAAGACCTACCGCACAATCGCAGATTTCCGCGGAGCGCTGGAACGCAAAGAGATCGGCTTTCCGGTCTTTATAAAGCCGATGAAGGGCAGCGCGAGCATACAGATTGCAAGGGCGGATGATTTTGAGACAGCTGCGTTTTTGTTTGCGCATGGCGACCAGATGATCATACAGGAGTTCATGGAAGGGCAGGAAATCGGCGCGGATGTCTATATTGATCTCATCAGTAAAGAGGTTGTGTCCATTTTTACCAAGAAGAAGCTCGTGATGCGCGCCGGGGAGACGGACAAGGCAGTTTCTTTTATTGATGAACGTCTGTTTGAACAAATCAGGAAGTTTGTGGAGGAGAGCGGGTTTGAAGGTCAGATTGACATTGATCTGTTTGAGCGGGACGGCGTCTATTATTTCTCGGAGGTCAACCCGCGGTTTGGCGGCGGCTATCCTCACGCGTACGCCTGCGGTGTCGACCACATGACGCTCATCAGAAACAATCTGTCAGGGATCGCAAACCCGGTCAGAATCGGCGGTTATCAGACTGATAAGGTGATGATGAAATACAGCGAAATGCGGATCGTGGACGCGAGAGGAACAATGTGATATGGGAAAGATATTGATCCTGGCCAACTCTGCGAGCGGGCTGTACGATTTTCGAAATGAGCTGATACAGCGTCTGCTGCGGGAGCATACAGTTTTTGTGAGCCTTCCCGACGCGGAGAAGGTGCCGGAGTTTGCAGAGGAGGGCTGCACGGTATTCCACACGGCGATTGACCGGCGCGGAATCAATCCTGCGCGCGATATGAAACTGCTTTTCGACTATTGGATGCTGATGCGAAGAGTCCGGCCGGATGTGGTGCTCACCTACACTATCAAGCCAAATATTTACGGAAATCTGTGCTGCAGGTTTCTCGGGATCCCGTATCTTGCGAACATAACGGGGCTGGGATCGGCGTTTGAGCAGGACAGCATGGTTCGCAGGATCGTTGTTTTGCTGTACAGGATGGCACTGAGGGGCGCCGCGTGCATCTTTTTTCAAAACCGGGCGAACCGGGAACTGTTTGCGCGATTTCATATCCGCGGAAAAAAGACCCGGATTTTACCCGGTTCCGGGGTCAGTCTCGAGCGATATGGCTGCCAGGAGTATCCGCCTGAGGATGCGCGCATGATTTTGCTCTACGTGGGCAGGGTTATGAAGGAGAAGGGGATCGACGAACTGCTCTATGCGGCATCCCGGCTGCACAGAGAGTGCCCGGAGCTTGTTGTCAGGCTTGTCGGGAACTATGAGGAGGACTACCGGGAGGCGATCGAACAGTGTGAGCGCGAGAATATTGTGGAGCATATCGGATACCAGAAGGAGATCGCACCGTTTTACCGGGAGGCTTCGGCAGTGATCATGCCTAGCTACCACGAGGGAATGAGCAATGTTGTGCTCGAGGCGGCTGCGAGCGCAAGACCGGTGATCGCCTCGCGGATTCCAGGATGCCAGGAAGGGTTTGAGGAGGGTGTCACAGGTTTTGGCTTTGCACCAAGGGACAGAGAGGCGCTTTTGGAGGCGCTCAGGAAATTTGTCCGCCTTCCGTACGCGCAGCGCGTTCAGATGGGAAAAAATGCGCGGAAAAAGATGGAGAGGGAATTTGACCGCAGGCAGGTCGTAGATGCTTACATGGAAGAAATTCACAACACAATGAAGGGAGAAAATAAGAGATGAGCCTATATGAGGATATTTTAAGCGGAAAAGAGAAGTTGTCACTGGTGGGACTTGGCTATGTGGGAATGCCGATCGCAGTTGCCTTTGCCAGAAAGATCAAGGTGGTAGGATTCGACCTCAACACGGCCAAGATTGACCTCTACAAATCGGGCGTGGACCCCACAAACGAGGTGGGCGACGCGGTGATTCAGAACACGAAGGTGGAGTTTACCGCAGACCCGGCGAAGCTTAAGGAGGCAAAATTTCATATTGTGGCAGTGCCGACGCCGGTCAACGACGACCACACGCCGGATCTGACACCTGTGGAGGGCGCAAGCCGCATTCTGGGGCAGAATCTCACAAAAGGGTCCATTGTGGTGTTTGAATCGACCGTGTACCCCGGTGTCACGGAGGATATCTGTGTGCCGATTCTTGAGAAGGAGTCCGGGCTGAAGTGCGGTGTGGACTTTAAGATCGGCTACTCGCCGGAGCGCATCAACCCGGGCGACAAGGTGCACCGCTTAGAGACGATCACAAAGATTGTGTCCGGTATGGACGACGAGGCGCTCGACGAGATCGCGCACGTGTATGAGCTTGTGGTCGACGCGGGCGTGTACCGGGCGGAGTCCATCAGGGTTGCGGAGGCTGCGAAGGTGATTGAGAACAGCCAGAGAGACATCAACATTGCGTTCATGAATGAGCTTTCCATCATATTTAACAGGATGGGCATCGACACGAAGTCCGTTCTGGCTGCCGCTGGCACAAAGTGGAATTTCCTGAATTTCCAGCCAGGGCTTGTCGGCGGGCACTGCATCGGTGTCGACCCGTACTATCTGACCTACAAGGCGGAGCAGCTGGGCTACCACTCACAGATCATCCTCTCCGGGCGCCGCATCAATGACGACATGGGTAAATATGTGGCGGAGAACCTGGTCAAGAATCTGATCCGGGCGGACATTCCGGTCAAGAGCGCAAAGGTGGCAATCCTTGGCTTCACATTCAAGGAGAACTGCCCGGACACCAGAAACACCAAAATCATCGACATCTACAGGGAGCTGAAAGAGTACGGGATCACGGCGCAGGTCGCTGACGAGAACGCGGATGCCGATGAGGCTAAGCGTCTTTATGGTATTGAGTTTGTGCCGATGGGGGATATTAAGGAGTGTGACGCGGTCGTTCTTGCCGTGGCGCATGATACCTACAAATCGCTTGGCATCGTGGATTTGGATGCCATGTATGCAAAGACCGGCAAGGTGAAGGTGCTGACTGACTTAAAGGGCATACTGGACAGAAAGGCATGTGTCGATGCGGGCTATCTCTACTGGAGATTATAGGAAATAACAGATTGGGGGTACGGTGAACAACATGGGATATCAGGAGATTACATTTGACAGGGACAGCGTCTTTCTCGTGACGGGCGGCGCCGGTTTTATCGGCTCGAACCTGTGCGAGGCGCTGACGGATATGGGGTATCAGGTGAGATGCCTCGACGATCTCTCCACAGGCAGGGAGGAGAACGTAAAGATGTTTCTGGACAGGTCCAACTACACCTTTATCAAGGGCGATATCAAGGACCTGGACACCTGCATGAAGGCGTGCGAGGGCGTGGATTATGTGCTCAACCAGGCGGCGTGGGGCTCTGTTCCCAGAAGTATTGAGATGCCGCTGTTTTACGAGCAGAATAATATTATGGGCACACTCAACATGATGGAGGCGGCAAGACAGAACGGCGTGAAGAAGTTCGTCTATGCGTCGAGTTCCTCTGTCTACGGGGACCATCCGGTGCTTCCCAAGAAGGAGGGTGAGGAGGGAAACCTGCTTTCGCCCTACGCGCTGACAAAGCGCACAAACGAGGAGTACGGAAAACTGTACAAGACGCTTTACAATCTCGACACATACGGGATGCGCTACTTCAATGTGTTTGGCCGCAGGCAGGATCCGAACGGGGCCTATGCGGCAGTGATTCCGAAGTTTATCAGGCAGCTGCTCGACGGCGAGGTGCCGACCATCAACGGAGACGGGCGGCAGTCGCGGGATTTCACTTACATTGACAATGTCATCGAGGCGAACCTAAAGGCGTGCAAGGCGCCCGGGGAGGCGGCAGGGCAGGCGTATAACATCGCATACGGCGGCAGGGAGTATTTGATTGATATCTATTACGGCCTGTGCAGGGCGCTCGGCAAATCGGTTGAACCGAACTTTGGACCGGACCGCGCGGGGGATATCAAGCATTCCAACGCGGACATTTCCAAAGCAAGACAGCTGCTCGGCTATGCGCCGGAGTACGATTTTGAGCGGGGGATCGCGCTGGCGATCGACTGGTATAAGGAAAATTTATGAAGATAAGTATCAGAATGGACGACATCACACCGGATATGGACTGGGCAAAGTTTCTGCGGTTCAAGGCGCTCTGCGACCGGTATCAGATAAAGCCGCTGATTGGCGTGGTGCCTGACAACAGGGACCCGAATCTCCATATCTGTGAGTCGCAGGAGGCTCCCGTGGAGGATTTCTGGCGCTACATCAGGGAGCTTGAAAAGGACGGCTGGCGCATCGCGCAGCACGGTGTGACGCATGTTTACACTACAAGGAAAATGGGATGTTTTCCGCTGAACCGGCTCTCGGAATTTGCGGGAACTGCGTACAGGCAGCAGTATGAAGCGCTCAAGAGAGGCAGGGATATCCTGCGGGTGCACGGCGTGCGGACCGATATGTTTATGGCGCCTGCGCACTCGTTCGACCGCAATACGCTAAAGGCGCTGCGAAAACTGGGATTTCGCAGGATGACGGACGGTTTTGGGGAGCATCCCTACACCAGGTGCGGCATGGTGTTTTATCCGATTTCGCACAGTCAGGCCAGCGTTCTGAAAAACAGGGGAAAAGCGGGGTACACCACCTTTGTCGTCCACACAAACATGATGGGCGACCGGGATTTTGAGCGTTACGAGCAGATTTTTTCCGCGCACAGGGACCGTCTGGTGTCCTATGCGGAGGTGCTGGGAGCTGCGCCGGCAAGGCGCGGACTGTGCGGGGCAGCGAAGGAATATCTGATGGCGGCAGCGAAGTATGCGCTTGTCGATATGAAGAACAGAGTGAATGGGAGAGCGGTATGACAGATCCAGTGAGGGTACTCAATGTGCTCGGAACGATGAACCTGGGCGGCGCGGAGAGCAGGGTGATGGAACTCTACCGGGCGCTGGACAGGGATCGGGTCCAGTTTGATTTTCTCGTGCACACACGCAAGGAAGGACAGTACGATGCGGAGATCCGCAGGCTTGGCGGCAGGGTTTACCACGTGCCAAGATTTCGTGTGGTCAATCTCATCGCATACAGAAAAGCACTGCGTCGCTTTTTTCGGGAGCACAGCGACTATGCGGCAGTGCAGGGACACATGACCAGCACGGCGTCGATTTACCTGCCAATCGCAAAGAAGGCAGGCGTGCCGGTGACGATCGCACACGCCAGAAGCGCCGGGGTCGACAGGGGGCCGAAAGGGCTGGTGACACGGATCGTGCGCTATCCGCTAAAGTACAGGGCAGACTATTGTTTTACCTGCTCTGCCGAGGCGGCCGAGGCGGTCTATGGCAGGAGCTGGATCTCGGCGGGGAAAGTGTGGACGATACCGAACGCGATCGACGCGCAGCGGTTTGTATACAATCCGGCTGTGCGGGCGCAGGTGCGCGCTGAGCTTGGCTTGGAGGGGCGGTTTGTGATCGGCCATGTGGGCAGGTTTGGCTTTATGAAAAACCACAGTTATCTGCTTGATATCTTTGCCGGGCTTGACAGGATGCGCGATGACGCGGCGCTGGTTCTGATCGGAAAGGGAGCGCTTGAGCCGGAGATAAAGGCGAAGGCTGCTGCGCTGGGGCTTGCAGACAAGGTTCTTTTTCTGGGAAGCCGCTTTGATGTGGAGCGCTATTATCAGGCATTTGACTACTATGTCTTTCCATCCACATTTGAGGGGCTGCCCGGGAGTGTGGCGGAGGCGCAGGCTGCGGGGCTGCAGTGCCTTGTGTCCGACCGCGTCACGCGCGAGGCGGCACTGACGGAGCTTGTGACGTACAAAAGCATTGAGGAGCCTGCAAACAGCTGGGCGAGCGAGATTATGAGAAACAGTAAAAAGGCGCTTGTGCGGGAGGACATGTGCGCGCAGATCGCGGAAAAAGGGTTTGATGTGCACAGCCAGGCAGAAAGGATGACGGCGTTTTATCTCAGCGGGGAGAATCCGCCTGGCACCATCACGCATTGAGGGGTTGGAGAGGCAGGAAGCGATGATTGATGTATTGTATCAGAAGAAATTTTTAAAGGTAAATCAGATATGGTATCCGGGAAAAACTGCCATTGCGGAGCTTTTGCGGCAGGGGCGCAAGGCCGATATCCTGTTTGTGCACGGCGTGGCCGCAGAGGAGACAAAAGGGCGTTTTTGCGGCTGGCAGGAGTACCATACCTGTATGAACGACATCACACTCCCGGAGGAGGCGATGCTCGCAG
>CAMWOK010000011.1 GCA_947175845.1 uncultured Lachnospiraceae bacterium
GGCGCAATATGTGCTGTTAAAGCTGGCTGTCACGGTGCTTGCCGCCTGTGCGGGTGAGATACTGGATGTGGACTATCACTGGATGGGGGTGCTGTTTATTGTTTTGTTCTACTGCGTCAGGGACAGGCAGGAGTGGATTCGCAGCCTGGCAGTGATTTTGGCGTTCGCGTATGAAGGCACGGCTCCACTTGCGGTGATTCCGATTCATTTTTACAACGGGGAGCGCGGGAGGCAGATGAAGTATCTGTTTTATGCTATCTACCCGGTGCATCTGCTGCTGTTTGGGCTGATTCGGTTTTATTTGATGGGAAAGGGTTGAGACAATGTATACATATGAGATGAATGCAGGCTACAGCGCCATGGATGCTTCGCTGCACATGACGGTGCCTGCCATACTGGACTGCTTTCAGGATGCGGCGATTTTTGAGGCGGAAAACGGGCGCATCACAGTCTCGTATCTGTATGACAGACATGTCGCGTGGCTTTTGAGTTCGTGGCAGATCGTGATCGACAGACGCCCGCGCCTCAACGAGCGGATTACGGTTGCCACGGCGCCGTATGATTTCAGGGGATTTCTGGGTTACCGGAATTTTACCCTGGCAGGCGCAGACGGGGCGGTCATCGTCAGGGCGGCCTCCATATGGACGCTGGTCGACACGCAAAAGCACTGCCCGTCAAAGCCGACACAGGAGATGCAGGACGGGTATGTGCTGAGTCCGAAGCTTGCCATGACATATGCGCCGCGGAGGATAGCGCTTCTGGGGGATGGGGAGGAACAGGGCCGATTCCAGGTACAAAGCTATCAGATCGACTCCAACCAGCATATGAATAACGTGGAATACGTGAAGCTTGCGATGGAGACACTCCCCGCGCATACCGACATCAGGCAAGTGCGCGCCGAGTACAAGAAGGCTGCTCTGTGCAAAGATGTGATGATAGCTGTCGTTTCCAGGGCGGAGGGCATACATCAGGTTGTGCTTAAGGATGCGCAGGGCAGTGTCTATGCGGTGGTGGAATTTGCGATCGAAATGCCGCGGTGACGGTGTGAGGAAGAACAGAAAGGTGTGGTTGGTGTATGGGTAAATGGATGGTGGCGGCAAAGAGGGCTGACTTTGACGCGATAGCGCAGAAATACCAGATCAGTCCTGTGCTTGCGCGCATTATCAGGAACAGGGATGTCGTGGGGGACGAGGAGATCGACAGGTTTCTCAACGGCACGAGGGCAAAGCTGTATGCGCCCGGTCTTTTGAAGGATATGGACAGGGCGGTGGAGATTCTGCTGCACAAGGTTGCTGAGGGAAAGCACATACGTGTCATAGGAGATTATGACATCGATGGAATCTGTTCTACATACATATTATATAGAGGGCTTATGGCGTGCGGTGCGCAGGTCGACACTGCGATTCCGCACAGAATACATGACGGATACGGTCTTAATGAACATCTGATACAGGAGGCGCACGATGCGGGGGCGGACACTGTGCTCACCTGTGACAACGGTATTGCCGCTTACAGCCAGATTGAGTTTGCAAACGCGTTGGGGATGACAGTGATTGTGACGGACCATCACGAGGTTCCCTACGACGAGGTGGATGGACAGCGGCAGTACAGGGTGCCAAAGGCGCAGGCCGTTGTGGATCCCAAACAGGAGGACTGCAGCTATCCGTTTCCCGAGATCTGCGGCGCGGTGGTGGCGTACAAGCTGGTTCTGGCGCTGCTGGCGGAGCAGGAACACGTGGACTGGCGGGATGTGATGGAGTCGGAGCTTGGTCTGGAACTGATGGAGTTTGCGGCGTTTGCGACGATCGGCGATGTGATGGAGCTGCGCGATGAGAACCGCATTATCGTGAAAAGCGGTCTGGAACTGATGGCGCACACGAGAAATATCGGACTGAGGGCGCTGATGCAGGCGACGGGGACCGATCCTGCGCGCATCAAGCCGTACACGATCGGTTTTGTGCTCGGCCCTTGCCTCAACGCGACAGGGCGGCTGGACACGGCGGTGAATGCGCTGGAACTTTTTCAGGCGCAGGATATGGACAGGGCTGCGATGCTCGCAGGCGATCTGAAGGCCATGAATGACAGCAGGAAAGAGCTTACCTTAAAGGGAGTGGAGGAGGCGTCGGCGCAGATTGAGCAGGGCGGTCTTGGCAGTGACAGGGTGCTGGTCATATATCTGCCAAAAGTGCATGAGAGCCTTGCCGGCATTATTGCAGGCAGAATCCGCGAGAAGTATTACAGACCGACTTTTGTGCTCACGAAGGCTGAGGAGGGGGTAAAGGGTTCGGGCCGCTCCATTGAGGCGTTTCACATGTATGATGAGCTGACAAAGTGCAAGGAGCTCTTTACCAAGTACGGAGGGCATAAGCTGGCAGCCGGACTGTCGCTCGCGGAGGAGAATGTGGGAGAGCTGCGGCGCAGGCTCAATGAGAACTGCACGCTCACAGATGAGGATTTTGAGGAGAAGGTGCTGATCGACGTGCCGATGCCGATGGCGTATGCAAGCCTTGACTTTGTGGCGGAGCTTGAGCGCCTTGAACCATTTGGAAATGGGAATCCCAAGCCGCAGTTTGCGCAGAAAAATGTCCGGTTTGTCAGCGGGAGACTGCTGGGAGCCAGCCGCAATGTAGGAAAGTACACTGTGGAGGACGAGGACGGCAGAAGGTATGAGCTGATTTATTTTGGCGATATCGAGGGGTTTCACGCACATGTTTCAGCAAAGTATGGCGCGGGGGCGCTGGATGGGCTGTACCGGACAGGATCACCGGGATGCGGAGCCGCGCAGCCGGTTGTATTGTCGGTCGTATACTATCCTGATGTCAATGAGTACCGCGGCAATGTCTCTTTGCAGATGGTCATGAAGTATTACCAGTGATGTGTGCACGCAAGGATATAAATTTTTGAGCCGGGTTTTATCGTTTGTTAAGAAAAATAATCTTATTTTTATGAATTAAACACATTTTTGACACATTTATTGGGTATAGTAATATACAGATAGTTGAAACACTCACTATCTCCCCCCTCATAAGAAAATATGCGGTAAGAGCCAGGGTTTCCTGGCTCTTATTGTGTTGTGGCGCGCTTTTTTGAAATCCCGAAATTCCATCATGCTTTTCTTGATTAAACGGGGGGGATATGGTATTCTTTAGGGTAGGGTTCCTGGAATTTGAATATAATAGGATAGAGAGGTTATGAAAAGGGCGGGTGAGTGATATGTATCAGTGCAGAGATTTGCTGAAAGGCTTTGCGTACAAGTGCATTAAGGGCAGTGTGGATGTCGCGGTGTCTGAGGTGGTAAACGATTCCAGAAAGATCACGCGGGATTGTCTTTTTATATGTATACACGGGGCAAAATTTGACGGGCACACGGCGGCGGCGGACGCGGTGCGGCAGGGTGCGGCGGTGCTTGTGGTCAGTCATGATGTGGCGCTGCCTGACGGAGCGGATGTCACGGTCATTCGTGTCGGGGATACCAGATATGCCATGGCGTTCATATCGGCGAACTATTTTGGCAATCCGGCGGAGCATATGAAGATTATCGGAGTGACCGGAACAAAGGGCAAGACGACGACCGCATATTTTGTCAAGTACATACTGGAAAGGGCGGGCTACAAGGTCGGCCTTGTGGGGACCGTGGAGACAATCATAGGGGAGAAGGTGATTCCCTCGCAGAACACGACGCCGGAGTCGTTTGTTCTGCAGCAGTATTTTAAGGAGATGAAGGAAGCCGGCTGCCAGGTGGTTGTGATGGAGGCGTCCTCACAGGGCTTTAAGATGCACCGCACGCAGGGTTTTGTGTTTGATTACGGCATTTTTACAAACATTGAGCCGGACCATATCGCGCCGGATGAACATGCTACTTTCGAGGAGTACTTAGCGTGCAAGGCGATGCTGTTCCGGCAGTGTAAGGTCGGTATTGTAAACTGCGATGACCGGCACTGGGAGGAGATTACAAAGGGGCACGTCTGCGCGCTGGAGACGTACGGTTTTGACGAACATGCCGATCTGCGCGGGAGCGATTTGAAGCTTGTGACGGGTGCAGGGTATCTGGGAATTGATTTCAGGGTGTCCGGGCTGATGAACATGGAGATTCAGACGGACATTCCCGGGAAATTCAACGCCTACAATGCGCTGACAGCGATTGCGATCTGCAGGCATTTTGGCGTGCAGGAGCAGGATATCCAAAATGCGCTGCTCGGGGCAAAGGTGAAGGGCAGGATCGAGATGGTGAAAGTGTCAAAGGACTTTACGCTGATGATCGATTATGCGCACAATGCCATGGCGCTCGAGAGCCTGCTCGTATCACTCCGGGAGTATCATCCAAACCGGCTAGTATGTCTGTTTGGATGCGGCGGAAACCGCTCAAAGCTCAGGCGCTATGAGATGGGCGAGGTGAGCGGAAGGCTTGCGGACCTCACGATCATCACATCGGACAATCCGCGTTTTGAGGAGCCGGAAGATATCATCGCCGATATCAGGGCCGGCATCGGAAAGACGGACGGGGAATACATCGAGATCTGTGACCGCAGGGAGGCGATCAAGTATGCCATCACGCACGGGCAGAAGGGAGATATCATCGTGCTTGCAGGGAAAGGGCACGAGGATTATCAGGAGATCCGGGGCGTGAAATACCCGATGGATGAGCGCGTGATCATTCAGGAGATTCTGGATGAGTGCGCGGCAGACAGGAGATAAGGATTTGATGACGGGCAGATTTGCAAATATTATTGTGGACATATCCCACGAGAAAGTCGACCGGCCGTTTCAGTACCGCATACCGGATACCCTGTTGGGAAAGCTGGAGGTTGGCATGGCTGTGATGATCCCCTTCGGGCTTGGAAACAAGCGCATAAAGGGATATGTGATGGAGATTACCGACCAGGCGCAGTACGCTGAGGAAAAGTTAAAAATGGTGGACTCTGTCGTGGAGGGCGGCATCAGCGCGCAGGGCGATTCGCTCCGGCTGGCGTGGTGGATACGGGAAAATTATGGTTCCACCATGATTGCCGCGCTGAAGACGGTTCTTCCTGTGAAACGGAAAGTGAAGCAGGTTGTCAAAAAGACGATTGTCCGCAAAGTGGGAGCAGATGCCGCAGCCGCGAAGGCGGCGGAGTTTGAGGCAAAGCATCAGGGGGCAAAGGCGAGGCTTATGCAGGAGCTTGCAGCCCAGCCGGCGCTGCCGCAGCTTCTGGTCACGGGAAAACTCCATATCTCCTCACAGACGATACAATCGCTCTGCAAGGCGGATCTGATCGAGGTGAAGGCGGAGGAGACCTACAGAAGTGCACTGCCCCAGACGCTTTCCGGCGCAGACGGCTGGAAGCGGAAAGAGAAAAGACAGCTCTCTGAGAATCAGGGAAAGATCGTGGACAGCATTCTTGCCGATTTCAGGGCAGGTGTGTACCGGACTTATCTGCTTCACGGGGTGACGGGAAGCGGAAAGACGGAAGTGTACATGGAGCTGATTCAGCAGGTGATCGCTGAGGGCAGGCAGGCGATTGTGCTGATACCGGAGATTGCGCTGACCTACCAGACACTGGTGCGGTTTTATCAGCGTTTTGGCGACAGGGTTTCAGTGATGAATTCGCGGCTGTCGGCGGGAGAGCGCTCCGATCAGTATGAGCGAGCGGCGAGGGGCGACATCGACATCATGATTGGCCCGCGGTCCGCGCTGTTTACACCGTTTGTGAGGCTGGGGCTTGTGATTATGGACGAGGAGCATGAGGGCAGCTACAAGAGTGAAGGAATGCCGAAATATCACGCGCGCGAGGTGGCAGGAGAGCTGTGCCGCATGAAGGGGGCAAGTCTGGTGCTCGGGTCCGCCACACCTTCGATTGAGTCCTATTACAGGGCGGTGAAAGGTGAGATCCGGATGTTTGTGCTGCGCGAACGGCTTGCGGGCGGGCAGCTTCCCAGAGTGTATGTGGAGGATCTGCGCAGTGAGTTAAAGAGCGGAAACCGTTCCATTTTCAGCAGAAGGCTTCAGGGACTGATCGGTGACAGGCTCAAAAAGGGCGAGCAGACCATGCTGTTTATCAACAGGAGAGGCTACGCAGGATTTGTCTCGTGCCGCGCCTGCGGTCATGTCATGAAATGTCCGCACTGTGATGTGTCGCTCTCGGAACATGCGGACCGCAGCCGCAGAATAAGCAGGCTGGTCTGTCATTACTGTGGCTATGAGGTGCCCGGAGTAACGGGCTGTCCGGCTTGCGGGTCGAAATATATCCTGGGTTTCCGGGCAGGAACACAGCAGATCGAGGAACTTCTGCACAGGGAGTTTCCGGCGGCGCGCGTGCTCAGGATGGACGCGGACACGACAAGAAGTAAGGACAGTTATGAGCAGATTTTGTCACAGTTTGCGGGCGGGGAGGCAGACATCCTTGTCGGGACGCAGATGATTGTGAAAGGGCACGATTTTGCCAGGGTCACGCTGGTCGGCATTCTGGCGGCGGATATGTCCCTGCACGCCGGGGACTACAGGGCGGGAGAACGGACGTTCCAACTGCTGACGCAGGCGGCCGGCCGTGCGGGCAGAGGCGTCCTGCCGGGGGAAGTCGTCATACAGACTTACCAGCCGGAGCACTACGCGGTGGTGCATGCGGCTGACCAGGATTATGAGGGGTTTTACAGGGAGGAGATCTCCTACCGCGAACTGATGATGTACCCCCCGGTGGCACATATGATGGCGGTGCTCGTGCTCTCGGAGGAGGAACAGGCAGGCGCCGGCCGCGCAGGAAAGCTTGTGGAGCAGACAAAACAACAGTTTGCTGACAGACGCCCTGTCGTTGTCGGGCCGACCGAGGCGTCTATCGGGAAGATTAACGATGTATATCGTTTCGTTTTTTATATCAAGCACAGGGAGTATCAGGTGCTGACAGATATCAGGGATGCGCTGGAACAGACCATTCACGCGATGCGCTGGAATGCAGACAGCGTGCAGTTTGACTTTGATCCGATGAACAGTTATTAGTGATCGGGGATACATAGAAAATATAGAATGTGGAAAGGAAAGAAAGCATTATGGCAATCAGAACAATCAGAGAAATGGGAGATCCCGTGTTGAACAAAAATTCAAAGCTGGTGAAGGAGATCACACCGAGAATACAGGATCTGATAGATGATATGTTTGAGACGATGTACGAGGCAAACGGCGTGGGGCTTGCGGCCGTACAGGTAGGGGTGCTGAAGAGAATTGTCGTGATTGACACGACCGGCGACGATCCGTTGCTGCTGATCAATCCGCGTGTGCTGGAGGTCAGCGGAGAGCAGACAGGGAATGAGGCGTGTCTGAGCGTGCCCGGAAAGACCGGATCTGTGACGCGGCCCAACTATGTCAGGGTAGCTGCGCAGGATGAGGAGCTCAACGAGTTTGAAATTGAGGGCGAGGAGCTGCTTGCAAGAGCGCTCCTCCACGAGATCGAGCATCTTGACGGACATCTCTTTGTGGAGAAGGTGGACGGCCCGCTCATGGATGTGGAAATGGTGGAGGATCAGGATTAGATGAAGATTGTGTATATGGGGACACCCGACTATGCGGTGTCTGCGCTTGAGGCGCTCATAAAGGCAGGGCATGTGATCACGGCGGTCGTGACGCAGCCCGACAAGGCGAAGGGAAGAAGCGGGCAGGTGCAGTGCTCGCCGGTCAAGGCGTGCGCGGTCCGGCATGGGATTCCGGTGCTGCAGCCCGTGAAAATCAAGACGCCGGAGGCGATAGCGGAGCTGGCACAGTACGAAGCGGATATCTATGTTGTGGCGGCTTTCGGGCAGATTTTGTCCAGACAGATTCTGGAGATGCCAAGATTTGGATGCGTCAATATCCACGCGTCACTGCTGCCAAAGTACAGGGGGGCAGCGCCGATCAACCAGTGCATTATCGACGGGGAGCAGGAGACCGGTGTCACAATCATGCAGATGGATACAGGAATTGACACAGGAGACATATTAGCGCAGAAAAAGGTTATCATAGAAGATAAGGAGACCGCCGAAACGCTCTTTGGCAAGCTCTCGCAGGCGGGGGCGGAGCTGATCGTGGAGACGCTTCCGCGGATTGAGCGCGGCGAGATCGCGCCGGTAAAGCAGGATGACCGTCTTGCAGGCTATGTGAAAATGATGGATAAATCTATGGGGAAGATCGACTGGGCAAAAGATGCCGCCTGCATCGAGCGGCTTGTCAGGGGGCTGAATTCCTGGCCGAGCGCCTATACCTGCTTTCAGGGAAAACAGGTTAAGATCTGGCGGAGCGACGCGCTGGACAGCGATGCGCAGGCGGTCCGCCCCGGCACGCTTGTCGCGGTCGCGAAGGATTCCTTTGACGTGGCCTGTGGAAAGGGTGTTCTGCGCGTGTATGAGCTCCAGATGGAAGGGAAAAAACGCATGGATACAAAAAGCTTTCTGCTTGGCAGCCAGTGGAAGGCAGGTTTGGTGTTGGGAGACTGACCGGATCGGTGATTCGGATTTGATGTCGGGAAAGGAGACAGCTATGCCGTATTATTATGGATATTATTTTGACCCTACGTATCTGCTGGTGATTGTGGGAGCGGTTTTGAGCATCATCGCATCCGCGCGGGTAAACACTACGTTTGCCAAGTATGCGCGGGTGCGGAGCATGTCGGGAATGACGGGGGCGCAGACTGCGGAGACAATACTGAGAAGCAGGGGGATTTGCGATGTGCGGGTGGAACACATCAGCGGGAACCTGACAGATCACTATGATCCGTCAAAAAAGGTTGTGCGGCTGTCGGACAGTGTGTACAATGCCACGTCCGTCGCGGCTATCGGTGTGGCGGCACACGAGTGCGGACATGTCATGCAGCACCATGAGGGCTACGCGCCGCTCAATATCAGGACAGCGCTTGTCCCGGCGGCCAACATCGGATCAAAACTCGGAATCCCGATGGTGATTCTGGGGCTGATTCTGGGCAGCAATGCCGTGCTGATCAACATCGGTATCTGGGTGTTTTCGCTCGCCGTCCTTTTTCAGCTTGTGACACTTCCGGTGGAGTTTGACGCTTCGAGGAGAGCGCTTGCATGTATCGAGCAGTACGGCATCGTGACAGGCGACGAGCGCAGCAAGAGTGCAAAAGTGCTGCGGGCGGCTGCGTACACCTATGTCGCGGCTGCGGCTGCGTCCATATTACAGCTTCTGCGGCTTGTGATGCTGTCCGGCAGACGAAACGACTAACATTTATCAAAGGAAGATAGGCGATGGCTCAGAATAGGACACAACAGAGTGTGAACCAGCGTTTGATTGTGCTGGAGATGCTTCTGACAGAAAATATATATTCCCATGTGCTCGTGCGGGATGTGCTGAACAAATACAATTATCTGTCACAGCAGGAGAAGGCTTTTGTCAAGCGGCTCTATGAGGGTACACTAGAGCGGCAGATCGAGCTGGATTATGTGATTGATCTGCATTCAAGCGTAAAGACAGACAAAATGAAAAAGCCGATACGCGCGATAGTGCGCATGGGCGTTTATCAGATACTATATATGGACGCTGTTCCCGATGCGGCGGCGTGCAACGAGGCGGTGAAACTCGCACAGAAAAAAGGATTTTCTTCGCTGAGAGGGTTTGTGAACGGGATGCTCAGAAACATTGCGCGCAACAAGGGCAGCATCGCGTACACGAGCCTGTCTGTGAAGTATTCCATGCCGGAGTGGATTGTTGACCTGTGGACGGCACAGCTCGGGGATGAGATGACAGAGACCGTGCTGGCAGGGCTTTTGAGAGAGCATCCGGTGACAATCCGTTTTCGAGAGGTGCCGGACAGCAGTGTGGATGCATCGGTCCGCGCCGTGCAGGAGACGCTCGCCGCACAGGGCGGAGTGATGGAGCGGCACCCGTATCTGTCAGACGCTTACAGAATTGCAGGGACAGATGATATCACAAGACTGCCCGGCTACGAAGATGGGGCGTTTGTCGTGCAGGACGTCAGTTCGATTCTGGCAGTCCATGCAGCCGGCATCGGGGACTATGTGGATCGCAGGGGATTGCGCGGCGGTCAGTCGGCGGTGCGGGTGATTGATCTCTGCGCGGCGCCGGGCGGAAAATCCGTGCTGGCAGCAGATGTTCTCGGGCAGTGTGACGTCGGCTGCACGGTTCTTGCGAGGGACATCTCAGCGGACAAAGTCAGGCTGATGCAGGAGAACTTTGACCGGTGCAGGGTGAAGTGCGCGTCGGCAGTGGCCGCGGATGCTGTGCAGAGGGATCTGGACCTGGTGGGCACTGCAGATATCGTGATCGCGGACGTGCCGTGTTCCGGGCTGGGCGTGATCGGGAAAAAGCGCGATATCAAGTACAAGGTCACGCCGGAGGCGGTCAGAAAGATCACGGCGCTGCAAAGACAGATTCTCGCGGTGGCTGTGTCGTATCTGAAACCTGGCGGACGGCTTCTGTTCAGCACCTGCACAATCAACCAGGCTGAGAACGAACAGCATTTTCGTTGGCTGCGGGATGAGATGGGACTCAGACCCGTGCCGCTTGACAGGGCGCTGCCGGAGTGCGTACATACGGAGACGACGGGAGAGGGATACCTGCAGCTGCTGCCGGGAGTGCATGACACGGATGGATTTTTTATCAGCGTACTTGAGGCGCTGGAGAGATAGAGGGCACGCGATGGATAAAAAGACAGATGTCAAGTCATTGACGATGGAGGAATTAAAGCAGGCGATGGCAGCGCTGCAAGAGAAGCCATACCGCGCAGGGCAGCTGTATGAGTGGATGCATGTGAAGCTTGCGCGCAGCTGGGACGAGATGACAAACCTGTCAAAAGGCCTGCGCGCAAAGCTGGATCAGAAGTATGCGTACACCGCATTGCGGGAAGCCGCTGTTCAGACATCGAGGATCGACGGGACGAAAAAGTATCTGTTTGCGCTGGCGGACGGCAATTTTGTCGAGAGTGTCTGGATGCAGTACCACCATGGAAATTCGGTCTGCATCTCCTCGCAGGTTGGCTGCCGGATGGGCTGCCGCTTCTGTGCGTCGACGCTTGACGGTCTAGAGCGCAATCTTGCACCGTCGGAGATGCTCGACCAGATTTATGCGATTTCCAGAAGTAGTGGTGAGCGCGTTTCCAACGTCGTCGTGATGGGGACGGGGGAACCGCTCGACAACTATGACAATCTGCTGCGCTTTATCCGGATGCTGTCGGACGAGAACGGGTTGAATATCAGCCAGAGAAACATCACGGTTTCCACATGCGGCATCGTGGAGAACATTAAGCGCCTTGCCGACGAGAAGCTGCAGATCACGCTGGCGCTGTCCTTGCATGGCTCCACGCAGGAGAAGCGGCGCGCGCTGATGCCGGTTGCCAACAGGTACGATATCAGCGAGGTGATGGACGCCTGCCGTTATTATTTTGACCAGACGGGAAGGCGGGTCACGTTTGAGTACGCGCTCGTGGGCGGCGTCAACGACACCGAGGAGGACGCAGAGCAGCTGTGCAGGCTCCTTGCGGGCATGAACTGTCATGTCAATCTGATTCCGGTAAACCCGATCAAAGAGCAGCGCAGCTATATCGAGTCGGAGCGCAGGGACATACTCCGCTTTCAGGACAAACTGGAAAAGCGGCACATCAATGCCACCGTCCGCCGGGAGATGGGACGCGACATTGACGGTGCGTGCGGACAGCTGCGAAGGCGTTTTTCGTAAAACTTGAATTAAGTTTTGACATGTGCTAATATAAGAAGAAGTGTGAAAAGGGTTCAAGTCGTTTTCACTGATTGGAGGAGAAAAAGTGAAGTTATTTTCTATAACGGATGTTGGCAGGAGAAGGGAAATTAACGAAGACTACTTATTTACTTCGGACAGGCCGGTAGGCAATCTTCCAAACCTTTTTATTGTGGCAGATGGAATGGGAGGTCATAACGCGGGGGACTATGCCTCGAAACATGCGGTTGAGAAGGCGGTGTCGGTGATCGAGCAGGACACCGGGGAGTACGACGCAGAGAACATCCTTCAGAAAGCGATCGATGATGCCAACACCTACATCAATAAGATATCCAGACAGGACAGCAGGTACAAAGGGATGGGAACAACCTTTGTGGCGGTCACGTTTGAGGGGAGTCATGTGACAGTGGCGAATGTGGGCGACAGCAGAATGTACATCATCAATGACTTTATCACGCAGATTACCAAGGATCACTCACTTGTCGAGGAGATGGTTGACATGGGAGGCATCGACAGGGAAGCTGCGAGAATACATCCGGATAAAAATATCATCACGAGAGCGGTCGGCGTGAAAGAGTATGTCCTTGTGGACTTTTTTGACGTGCACATCGGACCGGCAGAAAAGCTGCTGCTCTGCACAGACGGGCTTACCAATATGTTAAAGGATGACGAGATACACAGGATCATCGCTGGCAGCAGCAGCCTTGAGGAGGCTGGAAAACGTCTGATAAAGGCTGCCAATGAGAATGGCGGGCGTGATAATATAGCTGTGGTTCTTGTGGAACCGTTTGGAGGTCAGAATGATTAAGTTGGGAATGCTCATAGGAAACCGCTACGAGGTGCTCGAAAAGATCGGCACCGGCGGAATGTCGGATGTGTATAAGGCAAAGGATCAAAAGCTAAACCGCTTTGTTGCTGTGAAGGTGTTAAAGCAGGAGTTTTCGGAGAACAGAAATTTTGTGTCGAAGTTTCGGGTGGAGGCGCAGGCTGCGGCAGGGCTGATGCATCCGAACATTGTGAATGTCTACGATGTGGGGGAGGAGGACGGCATTCACTACATTGTGATGGAGCTTGTGGAGGGGATCACCCTCAAGAAATATATCGAGAAGAAGGTCCGGCTCACGACCAAGGAAGCCATCAGCATCGCCATACAGGTGGCGATGGGAATCGAGGCGGCACACAACAATCACATTATACATAGGGACATCAAGCCGCAGAACATCATTATATCCAAGGAGGGGAAGGTCAAAGTAACGGATTTTGGCATCGCGAAGGCGGCGTCGAGCAACACGATCACCTCCAACGTGATGGGGTCGGTGCACTACACCTCACCGGAGCAGGCAAGAGGCGGCTTCTCAGATGAAAAGAGTGACATCTACTCACTTGGCGTCACGATCTTTGAGATGCTCACGGGGCGCGTGCCGTTCAACGGGGACACGACAGTGGCGATCGCCATCAAGCATATACAGAATCCGATGCCCCTGATGCGGGACTTTGTGCCTGAGATACCGCAGAGTGTGGAAAACATTGTCATGAAATGTACGCAGAAGAGTCCTGACAGGCGGTATCAGAGCATGGCGGAGATGATAGCGGACCTGAAACATTCGCTGATCAATCCAGATGCGGTGATCGCGCAAGTAGATGCGGAGGATGAGGCAGGACAGACAAAGATAGTACCGCCGTCATCGGGTATCCAGAATGGCATGGACAACATTCAGCCGATGCCGGAGCCCGAGCCCGAGCCAATTCCGATGCCGGCAGTGCTGGATACCGTGTGGCAGGACAGGCTGCCGCGCAGGGAGATCTATGCGGACGAGGAGGAGCTAGAAGCAATTCCGGATCAGACCAGGGCAGCGCCGGCAAAACAAAGGAGCAACAATAATTATTACAGTGATGCGGATGCCTATGAGGAGCCCTACTATGAGGACGGGGGATATTACAGTGAGACAGCCGCAGAACGGCCGGCGCGGGCGAACCGCCAGAAGTCATCGTCAGACAGCCGCGGCGAAAACAAAAGTGCCCAAACAGCAAAAAAAGCGGACAGAAAAAAGAAATCCGGGCAGGGAAAATCAAAGCAGGGGACAAAAACGACGGCAAAGCAGGGCAGATCCAGGAAAGAATACGATTATTATGAGGAAGATTACGCGCAGGAGACAGTCAATAGACAGAATGTGCGTGAGGGTGGTTACGTGTATGATGAATATGACTACCCCGATAATTTTGAACAGAACGAGTATGACTACAACCCGAAAGCCGAGCGGTTTACGACGGTGCTCACAGTGATTGCGGCGGTGGTCATAGGATGTATTCTTTTGTATTTTATGGGCAAGGCGACCGGCATTCTCGGGCAGACAAGCAGTCTGCCGTCAAAGAATCCAGGCGGCACGGAGACCACGGAGCGCGCGGTGATGCCTGAGTTTGAAGGGCATGACATTGACGAGGTGAAGACTGCGTTAAATTCTGTCGGTCTGGGATGTAAAACCACATTTATAGAGACGACACAGTACGAGAAAAACAAGGTCATAGCCGCGGCACTTGAGGACGGTCAGTCGGTGCTTGCCAACGACAAGATCCTGATGAATACGACGATTGTGCTCACAGTCAGCGCAGGAACAGACGGCATCGGTGTGCCGTCTGTTGTGGGAATGTCAGAGGCGGAAGGTACAGCTGCGCTGACGAAAGAAGGATTCAAGGTTGTGAAGACGGATGAGTTCTCCGCGGAGTATGAGAAGGGAACTATTATCTCGCAGTTTCCCGAGGGCAATACCAAAGCGCCGATTGAGTCGGAGATTACCATCGTTCTGAGCAAAGGCAGCGACAACATGGAGGTCCGTATGCCGGAGGTGCTGGGCAACTCAAAGGAGGCGGCCGTCAGCACGTTAGAGGCGGCCGGGCTGGTCGTACAGAATGTCGAGGAGGCGTACAATGCGGACTATCCTGCGGGACAGATCTGCTATCAGAGCGTTGAGGCGGGAACCAATGTCAATGTGGGTGCAGCCGTCGATTTGAAGGTGAGCATCGGCAGCGAAATCTCGACCTACAGCTGCAGCCTGATGATCCAGGCGCCAGATGACTATATAGGGGGAGTTGCGATCGTCACACTGATGACGGCAGATGAAAGCCAGGAGCTGTGGAGTTCACCGAATGTGACCGCTTTTCCTGTACCGATTAATTTGAACGATTTCACAAGTCCGTCCGCCTATGGGATTGTGGTGATCACATATCTCAAGAATGTGGAGCAGCTCGTGACGGACGCCGACGGAAACCAGACGACACAGGTGTCTCCGCAGGCGACAGTGATCAAGCAGAATGTGCAGTTCACAAAAAACTAAACAGATGAATCAGGTAGGTTTATGCAGGGAAAGATTGTAAGAGGAATCGCCGGGATTTATTATGTTCATGTCCGTGGCGGAAAAATATATGCGTGCAAGGCAAAAGGAATATTCAGAAAAGAGAAGGTCAAGCCGCTTGTCGGGGATAATGTTGCGATCGAGATCACACATGCCGGGGACTGCGAGGGAAATATTGTTGAGATTCTCCCGCGCAAAAGCGAGCTTGTCCGTCCCGCAGTTGCCAATATCGATCAGGCGCTGTTAATTTTTGCGATAACCAGGCCGGAACCCAACTATAACCTGCTCGACCGCTTTCTCATCATGATGCGCCAGCAGGGTCTTGAATGCATTTTGTGTTTTAACAAGCAGGATTTGGCGGATGCGGGGAAGAAGGAGCAGCTCAGAGCGATATATGAAAAAAGCGGTTGCCAGATAGTGTTTGCCAGCGCTGTGCAGCGGCAGGGACTCGACCCGCTGCTGCGCGTGCTGCGCGGAAAAACCACGGCGGCTGCAGGGCCGAGCGGCGTTGGAAAATCTTCTCTCATAAACTGTCTGCAGGGGGATAAGCAGATGGAGACGGGAAAACTCAGCGAGAAGATTTCCCGCGGAAAGCATACGACGAGGCATTCGGAGCTGATCGCGGTTTCCGATGATACGTTTATCATGGATACGCCAGGCTTTAGCTCATTGTCCCTGTTTGATATGGAAAAGGAGGAATTAAGACATTTTTACCCGGAATTTGAGCCTTATAAGGCAGACTGTAAGTTTTTGACATGTACCCATATCCACGAACCGGCGTGCGGCGTGCGAAGCGCGCTGGGAAATGGATATATCAGCAGCGTCCGATATGACAACTATGTTGCGTTTTACGAAGAATTAAGAGAGAAAGAAAAGAGGAAATATTAATATGAATTATTTATGTCCCTCAATACTGGCAGCTGATTTTTGGGAGCTCGGAAAACAGGTGGAGATCGTCGAGAAAGCGGGGGCGCCATATCTGCATATTGATGTGATGGATGGGATGTTTGTGCCGTCCATCTCCTTTGGGATGCCCATCCTTTCGTGTGTCCGGAAACGGTCAGCCCTCTTTATGGATGTGCATATGATGGTGGAGAAGCCAGAGCGCTATATCAGGGAGATGATTCAGCTTGGTGCGGACGGTGTGACCATCCACGTGGAGGCTTGTGACTGCGTTTCTGAGACGCTCGCCCAGATTCGGGAGCTCGGCGCAAAGACCGGTCTTGCCATCAGCCCCGAGACACCTGTGAGCGCTGTGCTGCCGTACATGGATCAGGTGGATATGGTGCTCGTGATGACTGTGCGTCCCGGTTTTGGCGGACAGGACTACATTGCAGAGTGTATGGATAAGATCAGGGAAGTGCGCCGGATGATCAATCAGAGCTATCCGGACGTGAAGCTTGAGATTGACGGCGGTGTGACACTCGGCAATCTCGAGAGCAACCTGGATGCGGGAGCTGACGTGATTGTGACGGGATCCGCGATCTTTAAAGGGGATGTGGAGGCGAATGTGCGCGAATTTCTCAGGCGCATGGAATAAGACTCAGATAAAATAACATGTATTATTTAGGAGGAAAAATCAGATGAAGCTGGGAATCGTCGGACTCCCGAACGTAGGGAAGAGTACATTATTTAATTCATTGACAAAGGCGGGGGCAGAGTCGGCAAACTATCCGTTCTGCACGATCGACCCCAACGTGGGGGTTGTCACCGTGCCGGACGAGCGGATCAAACTGCTCGGGGAGCTCTATCACACCAAGAAGGTGACGCCTGCCGTGATTGAGTTTGTCGATATCGCGGGGCTTGTGAAGGGGGCTTCTAAGGGTGAGGGACTCGGCAACCAGTTTCTTGCAAACATCCGCGAGGTGGACGCGATCGTCCATGTGGTGCGCTGTTTTGAGGACTCCAACATTGTCCATGTGGACGGCGGCATCAATCCGCTGAGGGATATCGAGACGATCAATTTCGAACTTATTTTCTCTGATATCGAAATTCTGGAGCGGCGCATTGCAAAGGTTTCCAGAGGGGCAAAAAACGACAAGGCGCAGGCGAAGGAGCTCGCGCTTGTGGAGCGCATCAAGGCGCATCTCGAAGAGGGTAAGATGGCAAAGAGCTTTGTGACGGAGGACGACGACGAGATTCTCTGGCGCAGCGGATATAATCTTCTGACAGACAAGCCGGTCATCTTTGCGGCGAATGTGGCGGAGGACGAGCTTGCAGACGACGGCGCAGGCAATGAGGGCGTCCGGGCAGTCCGCGGGTATGCGGCGTCCGAGCAGTCGGAGGTCTTTGTGATCTGCGCGCAGATTGAGCAGGAGATCGCGGAGCTTGACGAGGATGAGAAGGCGATGTTTTTGGAGGATCTGGGATTAAAAGAATCCGGATTGGACAAACTGATTGCAGCGAGCTACCGCCTGCTGGGACTGATCAGTTTTCTGACTGCGGGCGAGGACGAGTGCCGCGCGTGGACGATTAAGGTCGGCACAAAGGCGCCGCAGGCGGCCGGAAAAATCCACACGGATTTCGAGCGTGGGTTTATCCGGGCGGAGGTAGTAAACTATCAGGATCTGCTGGATAACGGTTCTCTGGCGGCGGCGCGGGACAAGGGGCTTGTCGGTCTGGAAGGCAAGGATTACGTGGTGAGAGACGGCGACGTGATCCTGTTCCGGTTTAATGTATAGCGAGATTCATACAAGGAGGTAGATAAACGATATGCCTGATACAATGGGAGCGAATGATATCGCCTTTCCGCATCTTGGAATTTATCTTGAAAATCTGCCCAAAACATTCTCCGTGTTCGGGTTTGAGATTGCGCTCTACGGAGTGATCATCGGCATCGGGGTCATACTGGGCGTGTTCATGGCGGAACGGATGGCAAAAACAGAGGGGATGGACACGGACATCATATGGGACTTTGGCATCTATGCGGTTATCTTTTCCGTGATTGGGGCAAGGATCTACTATGTGATCTTTTCGTGGGATATGTACAAGGATAACCTGCTGGGCATATTTAACCTCAGAAACGGGGGACTTGCCATTTATGGAGCAGTGATCGCCGCGTTTATCACACTTTTTGTCTTTGGCAGGGTAAAGAAGCTGTCGCCGTACCAGATTGGGGACTGCGGGGTCTATGGGCTGATACTGGGGCAGATTATCGGCAGATGGGGCAACTTTTTTAACAGGGAAGTGTTTGGCGGCTACACGGATTCGCTGTTTGCCATGCGGCTTCCTGTCGAGGCGGTGCGCCCCTGGGATATTACGCAGTCGCAGCTTGACGGCATGGCACTGATGGGGGATGTGAATTTCATACAGGTGCACCCTACATTCCTGTATGAGTGCGCCTGGAATATCGGGATTCTGGCGCTGATGCTTCTGTATCACAGGCGCAAGAAGTACCACGGGCAGATGTGCCTGTTTTACCTGGGCGGATACGGTATAGGGCGCTTTGTCATCGAGGGAATCCGCACAGACCGCCTGCTGATCCCGGGGACGCAGATAGCAGTTTCGCAGCTGCTGGGGTTGATTTTGTTTATTTTTTCAGTTGTGTTAAATACGATAGTCAGGGTTCGGATGCTGAAAACGGAAAGTAATACAGGGAAGGAGGACAAGGGTCAATGACAAAAGACAAGATTGAGAAACTGATATCACAGCTTACCTTGCAGGAGAAGGTGGACATGATTCACGGAAACGGTTTTTTTGCGACGAAAGGGGTAGAGCGGCTGGGGATACCGCCCTTTCGGACCTCGGATGGGCCGCGTGGCGTCAGGAAGGACTTTGAGAACGACGCGTGGAAAGATATCGGACTCAGCTACGACGCGGTGTCATACCTTCCCTGCAACACGGCGCTTGCGGCGACCTGGAACCGCGAGCTTGCCTACTCGATGGGAAAACTGCTCGGAAAGGAGGCGAGAGGCCGGGGCAAGGACATGATTCTGGCGCCGGGCATCAACATCATGCGCTCGCCGCTATGTGGGCGGAGTTTTGAGTACATGGGGGAGGACCCGCATCTTGTCTCAGAGATGGCCGTGCCGCTTGTGCAGGGAATCGAGGAGAACGATGTCGCCGCGTGCGTCAAGCACTTTGCAGTAAACAATCAGGAGACGAGGCGTTTTGATGTGGATGTGGAAGTGAGTGAGCGCGCGCTGCGGGAAATCTATCTGCCGGGTTTTGAGGCGGCTGTCAGGCGCGGCAGGACGAAGGGCGTCATGGGCGCATACAATAAGCTGCGCGGCACGCACTGCTGCCATCATGCCCATCTGCTGAACGACATTCTGCGCGGCGAGTGGGGATTTGAGGGCATCACGGTTTCCGACTGGGGCGGTGTCCACGACACGCGGGAAGCACTCATGAACGGGCTTGACATGGAGATGTCCGGCACGAGCGATTTTGATGCGTACTACATGGCCGACCCGCTTGTCAGGATGATTGAGAGCGGAGAGGTGGACGGGAAGACTGCGGTTGCCAGAATCGACGAGAAGGTCCGCCATATTCTGCAGGTGATGAACAGGCTCCACATGCTCGACGGGGAGCGCAGCGCGGGCAGTTACAACGACTATGAGGACAAGGCAGCACTGCGGCAGGCAGCGCGGGAATCTGTCGTTCTGTTAAAAAATGACAGGGGGATTCTTCCGCTTGATCCCAAAAAGGTCAAAAAGCTTCTTGTGGTCGGGGAGAATGCCAACAGAGCGCACGCGCCCGGGGGCGGGAGCGCTGAGATCAAGGCATTGTATGAGATCACGCCGCTCATGGGCATTCACATGCTGTTAGGCGGCAATACCAGTGTGGTGTACAAGCCGGGCTACTTCAATGACGATCCTGGAAATATCTGTGCAAATACAGATGGCAGCGAGCGCGGGAAGACAGCGGAGGATAAGATAAGACATCAGCAGGAAATGAATGAGAAGTACTTACAGGAGGCGCTGGCGGCAGCGGCGGACGCGGACGCAGTCATCTTTGTGGGCGGCCTCACACACGACTATGACTCGGAGGGTCAGGACAGGGCGGACATGAAGCTTCCGTACGGTCAGGACAGGCTGATAACAGAGCTTTTAAAAATACGGCCGGATACGGTCGTGGCGCTTGTGGCAGGTTCTCCCGTGGATATGCGGGCGTGGCTGGACGACGCGGCATCCCTGGTATTTAGCTGGTATGCGGGGATGGAGGGCGGCATCGCCCTCGCGGAAGTTCTGTTCGGGAAGTTCAACCCGTCAGGGCGTCTTCCCGAGACCTTTCCATTCACGGAGGCGGACTGTCCTGCGGTGGTGCTCGGGGAGTTTCCGGGCCAGGACAAAGTAAGCTACGGCGAGGATATCTTTGTGGGGTACCGCTATTATGACACCTATGATGTGGCGCCCGCCTTTCCGTTCGGATACGGCCTGTCCTACACGGATTTTGTGATGACCGGCATCCGCGCGGAGGTGATCGAGGACACAGTGCTCAGCAAGGGTGTGAAGGTGAGCTTTGACATCTCCAATATCGGCGGACAAGCCGGCGCAGCGGTCGCACAGATCTATGTGGCGGACAAATATCCCAGGGTCCGGAAGGCGGCCAAGGAGCTCAAGGCATTTGAGAAGATTTATCTCGAGGCCGGGGAGACGCGGGAAGTGACGATCATGCTTGAGCGGGAGGCATTCACATACTACGACGAGGCGTCGCACAGCTTCGTGGCTGACGCGGGCAGCTATATGCTGCTGCTTGCCAAGAACGCGGAGGAGATTGTGGACGTCACGGAGATTGAATTTACAGTATAGAGACAGGGTCCTTTCCGGGCGCGGTGCATATAATAAAGTAATGCGCCGCGTTCAGGGAGGACTTTTTTATGGTAAGTTACAAGGAGCTGAGAAAAAAGGAGGTCATCTGCATCAAGGACTGCAGGCGGCTTGGACATATCTGTGATCTGGAGATTGACGAGTGCAAGGGCTGTATCTGCAAGATTATTGTGCCGGGCTGCAAGGGGTTCTGGTCCATGCTCACGGACGACTCGGTGATTGCCATACCGTACAACTGCATCCGGCAGATAGGGCCGGACCTGATACTGGTGGATATCTGAAACTGACTGTTTGGACGATCTGATTGACATCGGGGAAAACTTAAATTATACTGAATGTATGACAGTCAATCATTACAATGGAGAAAACTGGTGTTTGTATTCATTCAGATTCGGAGGAAACCATATGAAGTGTCCGTTTTGCAATAATGAAAATACGAGAGTGATTGATTCGAGGCCTGCTGAGGACAACAGTTCGATACGCAGGCGGCGCGCGTGCGACGTGTGCAACAAACGTTTTACAACGTACGAGAAGGTGGAGGCCATTCCGCTGATTATCGTCAAGAAGGATGACAACAGGGAGGCGTATGACCGCGCCAAGATAGAGACGGGAGTACTGCGGGCGTGCCACAAGCGCCCGGTCAGCACGGACAGGATTGACGAGCTGGTGGACGAGGTCGAGGCGGACATCCTCAACCGCGGCGAGAAGGAGATCAGCAGCCGCATTGTGGGCGAGCTGGTCATGAACAAGCTTAAGAACCTAGATGCGGTGGCGTATGTCCGGTTTGCGTCGGTGTACCGGGAGTTTAAGGATATCAACACGTTTATGGATGAACTCAAGAAAGTGCTGGACAAAGAACAGCAGTGACTGCCCGCGCAAAAGACACCGGAGCAGTGCAGCAGACAATACGGCACCTGTGTATACAATAAAAAACAAGAATATCAAAAAAATTTCTTGCTTTTTTGCCGATAGTTATATAAAATTTAACAGAACACAAAAGATGGTACACGCCGGGGCGTGACTGTACTTTGTGCTGTGGCGTGGGTTCCTGTTTACAGGAATGGTCCATGCCGGAAACAATTTCATATTAGAAGAATAAAGGAGTAAAAGACATGGCGAGAAGAGGACAAAAGTTTGTGAAGGTTCTTTTTGCGAGTATGTTGCTTACACTGACTGTCTCTTATACACAAAAGCCGCTGCCGACCATACTCCTTGAGT